>NZ_JAVRCI010000052.1:0-31856 GCF_034530835.1 Nostoc sp. DedQUE12b
TTGAATCAGGACGCATCCTGATTGATGGTTTTGATATAAAAAGTGCCGATTTAGCCTCACTGCGGCAACAAGTTAGTGTAGTTCTCCAAGAAGACTTTTTATTCAATGGTTCTATTTTGGAAAATATCACTCTCGGTAGTCCTGACATTACCGCAGAGCAAGTAGTAGAAGCGGCAAGATTAGCCGTGGCACACGACTTCATTAGTCAATTACCTTACGGTTACGAAACCAATGTTGGCGAACGCGGTACAGCTTTATCTGGCGGACAGAGACAACGCATTGCTCTAGCAAGGCTATTTCTTTCCCAAGCGCCGATTCTAGTTTTGGATGAAGCTACTAGTGCCTTGGATAGTGAAACTGAACAACAAGTACTGCAAAACCTGCAAAAAATTTCCGCCAACCGTACCGTGTTTCTGATTGCTCACCGCTTTGCTCCCCTTAAACGTGCTGATTTGATTTTGGTATTAGAGCAAGGCGTGATTGCCGAACGTGGTACTCACTCACAGTTGTTGCAACAAAAGGGTTTGTATTGGTCATTATATCAGCGACAGCAAGCAAACATTTAATAGATTTAACTAACTCAAAGCTTGTAGCTACGTAAAAAAGAAACCTTTGCAAAGCGGCTTAAGCATAGCCTTTGGCGAATGGAGCATAACTCCATTCGTTATTTTTATTTTGTTGATGCTCCAGTCTGTGTGGTGTAAATAACTTTTATAGCTAGCGATCGCAGCAGTTTTAAGAGTAACAAAAGGAGTCATAGCATCCTATTATCATTTTTGCTTTAGTCTCCATTAATACAACTAAAATATTTAAGATGTACTCGATAAAGTTACTCTTAATAAAAACCGTAATTATCATAATTTTTTTTGGTAATAAAATTAGCATTTTGTTATTAGATTCCATAGTAATTATTGAGAATGAAGTTTGATTCACCCATTGAGATATTTTGATTGTCAAGGTTTCAATGCTTCAAGCTGTCAAAAAACGGTTGCTATCTTTGAGAAAAATTTATGCACATTGATGATGTTAATAACAATATATTGTCAAATAAACAGCTAAATACCACTTCAATCTCCTCATTAGATAGCTTTAATACAAAAGATAACTACAGCCTCAACTTCAGCAAACGTAGTAGCTATAACTCAGCCGATGCTGATGTGCAGTTGCGAAATAACGATGAATCTAAAAATAGCAATAACCCTACTAATAATGCTTTTAGCACTCAAAATTATAACTCCACTAATGGCTATGGCTTGATTAATGGAGCAGCAGCAGTGGCTAGAGCTATTGGTCAAAATACCTTTGCTGATGTTCCCGATCTCGGTGGCAATAATTGGGGAGCAGACCTAGTTAAAGCACCGGAAGTTTGGGCACATGGATATACAGGTAAAGGCGTTGTTGTCGCTGTTGTAGATACTGGAGTTGACTACAACCACGAAGATTTAAAAAATAATATCTGGACGAATAGCAAGGAAATTGCAGGTAACGGTATAGATGATGATGGAAATGGCTATGTTGATGATACTTACGGCTGGAACTTTGCCGATCAAAATAACAACACCCTAGATGACAACGGTCATGGTACTCATGTTTCCGGCACGATCGCAGGAGAAAATAATAACTACGGTGTCACTGGTATTGCCTACGATGCCAAGATTATGCCTGTCAAAGCTTTAGATAGCTCTGGCTCTGGTTCCTATAGTTCCATATCTAAAGGTATTCGCTACGCTGTAGATAATGGAGCTAATGTGATTAACCTGAGTTTAGGAGGCGGATCTTCCAATCGCACTTTAGAGTCAGCCATTAACTACGCCAGCAGTAAAGGAGTGATTGTCGTCATGGCAGCAGGTAATGATGGTGACTCATCACCAGACTATCCCGCCCGCTATGCCTCCAAGTCGGGAATTGCCGTTGGGGCAGTAGATAAGAATAATAATTTGGCCGACTTCTCTAACCGCTCTGGAACAAATCCAATCGCTTACGTCACAGCTCCAGGAGTCAAGGTTTATTCATCAGTTCCGAATAATCAATATGCAACTTATAGCGGCACATCTATGGCTGCTCCCCACGTTGCTGGTATCGTTGCCCTGATGCTTAGTGCTAACCCTAACCTGACTGATGCCCAAGTACGTCAGATTGTCACAGAAACCGCAGAAAATAGTACGCAAACTACAAGCTCTAGTTTTAAAATTTCTAATGTCAGTTCTCTAGCGAGTCGGGTGATTGCAGAAAGCGCAGGAAATAACACACAAACGACAAACTCTAGTTTTAATAGTTACAATTTTGGCTCTCTAATTGGTCAGGGAATTACAGAAACCACAAGATATCTAACCCCAGAAAATATCAATAGTTTTAATAATTCCAATTTTGGTTCTCTAATCGGTCAGGGAATTACAGAAACTACAAGATATCTAACACCAGAAAATATCAATAGTTGGAATAATTCTGATTTTAACCCTGTAATTGGTCAAGCAATTACAGAAACCACAAAATATCTGATATCAGCCGAAGGTAATAACATATCAACAAATCCAGAATTATGGTCGCAATTTCAAAGCTATGAGAAGATTCTGGGTAGCATCAATGTGAATAGCAATCAGGATGAGAATAATCCAGATTTTGTCAAACTACTAGAGGGAATGTAAAAACAAATAGATCGGTATAGAAAATAAAATTTTTGGGTATAGCTTGAAAATTATAGCAATTTGCAGTTAAGTTCAATACTGCCCGTGTCTCGTTCCCAGTCTCCGACAGGGAATGCCGTCCTAGAGGCTCCGCCTCTCTTGCTGGCGGCAGCAGCCCAATTGAAGTGCATTTCCAGCCAGAGGCTGGAAACGAGGTTTTAAAGGAGTTTCAGCTTAAGTTGACACCAATGAACAATGCTAAACCCTTACTTGTAGCTAATCTAACAGACTTTCCTACCTAACAGAAAATGCCTCGCTGAATCGCCGTGTCACAGGCTCAGTAATGAATGTCAAAATTGACTTTTTCCGAGTGACAATTTCACCTGTAGCAGCCATCCCTGGTGTAAATTCTACTTCTTGACCTCGAACATTTACCGCGTGTTTATTTAGCTTAATTCTCGTCGGAAAAACTAAACCCAATTCTTTATCAGCAATTGCATTTGGACTGACTTGCATAACTTCGCCATCCACAATGCCAAATTCTTGGAAGGGAAAAGTTGCCATTTTCACTTTTGCCTTCATTCCTTGACGAATAAACCCAATATCGCGGTTGAGAACTTTCACCTCTAGAAGCATTTCTTCGCCTTCCGGCAAAATTGACAGCAATTCTTCACCCGATTGTACTGGCCCCTTGGTGGCTTTGACTTTATAAATTGTACCGGCTACGGGAGCCTCAATCGTTTCTAAAGCTTGTTGCTTCCTCGCCTGCTCTAATTGACCTTGTACAGTTGTCAGTTCTTCTTTACGCTTATTATACTGCGTCAAAATTTCGCTTTGGCGTTCTGATGCTACACGCTGCGCCTGACTGCGTGCAGCGTTGTAAGCTTGTTGTGCTTGGCGAATTTCCTGGACTTGAGCAGCAATATCTTTTTCTAATGATGTGACTTTATCTTGAGCCTCTGTGATTCTATTCTGAGCGTTGATCACTTCATCTTGCGCTCTGGTGATTTCTGTCTTTGCACGAGTTAATCTTTCTTGGGCATCAAGGTAATCGACACGAGGCACAGCGCCAGGAGTAATTAGAGTGCGTAGGCTTTTTTCCCTTTCTTGAGCAAGGGCTAAATTACTTTCAATTTTAATTCGGATACTATCTGCATTCACAAGGTTGGTTTGAGCATTCGCAAAGCTGCTTTTAGCATTAACTAAGTTATCTTGCAATCTGCTCAAGCGGACTTTAGCTTGATCGATGAGTGCTATTTGACGATTTGCTTCTGCTTCTGCTGCTGCTTGACGCGCTTGGTAGTCTTGCAGGCGGGAACTTAAAAGTTCATCTTGCAGTTTCGTCCCAGTAGTTTTGCCTCCAACACGTTCTGCATCCAAACGTTGTAAATCGTCTTGAATCAATCTGGTAGATTTAGCTAGGCGGGAAACATCGGTTACTTGCAAGTCTGGATCTTTTTGAATCAAAACTTGACCTTTAGTAACGCGATCGCCTTCTTGTACTTTAACAGCGACAATTGACCCTCCACCCAAAGATGTCACGGGTCTTACCTGTGTAGAAGCAATTAATTCCCCCGGTGCTGTTGCTACTTCATCTATTTGCGAGAAGTACGCCCAGGCGATCGCTCCAAATACAATGGCACTCATCGTTCCCGCTAATAATCTAGTGTACAGGGGTGGCAATTCCTGTACGGCCTTCCCTAATTCATAAGTAAGTTGTTCCTCCGGTTTAGCGAATCGCTCTTTTGTTTGACGTGCTTGAGCAGCATTTACCATATATTTTTGTCCTTTGTCATTTGTCATTTGTCATTTGTCATTTGTCCTTGATTATTCACGAATGACCAATGACTAATGACTAATGACTATTCAAACTGCTAAATAGCGCCGCAAAAAACTGTCTAATGTCTCTAATTGGAAGTTAAAAATCGTCTCTAAATTGGCAATTTCATCTTTTGTACAGAAAAATTCATTTGCTAGCAATGTACGAAAAGTTCCCAAAGCTTTTTGGGTTTGGGGATTAAATAAACCTAATGCACTCTGTAACCCATCAATCAGAAATAGGGGTGAGTTAATTATTACTGGTTCTTTGGCGAAAATCCGACCAAAAATCCGGGGAATATCTTCTCGTAATAAAATCTCTGGCCCTCCAACGGGTAAAATCTGGTTGCGAGCGCCTTCAACTGTCACAGAATCCACTACTATCCTTGCCAAATCATCGGTACTGACAATTGAGGTACGGTTTTTGCGATCGCCAACTAGCAGATACAATCCCGTTTCCCGAAATCGTTCTACTAGTGGCAGCAAGTTAGATGCTAATCCAGCTGGGCGCAAAATAGTGTAATTTAAGCCACTAGCTGCCAAATATCGCTCTACTGCTCGTTTAGCTTTAAAAACAGGAGCATCTTCATAACCGCGATCGGCTCCCAGTACAGAAATGAAGACAAAATGCTCTACGCCATTGGCTTTCGCTTGGTCGATGAGTTCAATATTGGCGCGGTAATCTAAAGATAGGGCATCGCTATCAGAACCGTGGGCGCTGATAATATACCGCACATCCTGACTTGCTTTCTGGATATCTTTTTCCTCTAGCAAGTCACCAATGAAGATTTCTGCACCCCGGTGTTCTAACTCGCTATAGCGCGAGGTAAGGCGGACAAATGCCCGCACAGACTGTTCTCGTTGTCGTAGAAGTCGCACAACTCTGCGACCAATGCCTCCCGTTGCTCCAGTTACCAGAAACATACAAATACCTAAATTGAATAGTTACAGCGTTTATAATTGTCAAAATTCTCGATATCTCGATATATAGTCACACCTTATTTATTTTAATACTCTAAAAATGATCCCCCACATCCTTGTAGATGCAGGGGATAGAATAATAGGATTAGTTTTACTGGCTCAACAAGTCAATAGCTTGTTCAAGCGACATCTTAGCCTTGTGCAAATTTAGCAGGTTTTCCTGGTTGTATCGGTCAGGATAGCTCGTTTTCCTGCCCTCTAAAGTTATCCGAATTAGTGCTGCTTGCTCATCTGTGGGTGAATTCATCTCATCTATAGCAGAACTGATTACCTGGATAGCGCTAAAGTTAGGGAATTTTAACCCTTTACCTTGCTTCATTTGTTGCAGCGCTAAAAGTGGAAATGCCATCAGAGTTACGATGTACGAGGTTTTGTATCCTGCATTTCCAGTTGGTTTGATGCCGTATCTCCGACACAAGTCGCGTAATTCTTTAATAGTCTTGATTTCAAGTTCGGAACGCGTGAACATAAAATAGTAGTGTCCATTTTTGAAATTGGATATTGGTGGTTGTACTTCCGGCAAGTTGTCGCAACCACCAAAAAAAACAATCTATTGTTTTGGCACCAAGTAAATCAAGCCTTATTTATATTTCTCAATAATGCCTAATCCTAAAGGGAATCCACAAAATTTACAACCAATTAAATCAAATAGAGAAGAATCATTAACAGAAAGGATTAACCTACGCATTACCAAGACTATGAAGGAAGAACTATCTACAAAGGATGATCCTCCAGAATTTTGCCGTCGTGCAATCCAGGAAGCATTAGATAAAGATAAACAGAAGTAATTTCAAAGAGATAGTTGTCACGAATGTGTGAATTACTGGAATAAGTCAGCAATATGCTTGATTGTTTGCGGAAAACACCAAAATGAGAAAACAAACTAGGATTTGAGAAAGTAAAAGCTGATTTTGCTTGCGGAAAACACCAAAATGAGAAAACAAACTGGAGTTTGAGAAAGTAAAAGCTGATTTTGCTTGCGGAAAACACCAAAATGAGAAAGCAAACTGGGGTTTGAGAAAGTAAAAGCTCATTTTACTTGCGGAAAACACCGAAATTAGAAAGTAAAAGCAGCTTTTGAGTAAGTCAAATGTCATTTTGCTTATTAAATTTGACTTTAGGGACTCCCAAATAAAAAATACTCAACTACTTCTTGTGGAGTGGGCATCTTGCCCGCCCATAGCCAAAAGCTGTTAAGAGGATGTTTGAAAAGTCATAATTGGTGTATCAACGTTTTTTACCCCACCCTAACCCTCCCCGTATGTATTGGGGAGGGAACTAGATTTTCCAGTTTTCCCCCTTGTAAAGAGGGGATTAAGGTGGAAAATTCAAAGTCTCTCTCCTGAAAGGAGAGAGATTTTCTAGATAGCATGAAAAGTCAGCTTTTTAATTGTCGCTTGTAGGGCAGGGGACAGACTTTTCTCCTGACCAATCTGTAAGAGTATTTTCATCTCTATAATGCCGGGGAGTTTTCAGCAGCAAATGCCAAGCTTCTCCAGCATCCAATAAATTAAACTTTTCAGAATATTGAGTTTCTAACAAATCCCTAACCATCACATAATAGTCCGAGTTCATTCCTGGGAAAATATGATGTTCAGTGTGATGAGAAAAATTTAAATGCAACAAGTCAAATATTTTGTAAACCCGGAGAGACATACTATTAATTAGTGGATCGTTAACGCTAGTCATCGGACAAAGTAAATGATTTGTATAAATATAAAAAATTACTCCAGCATAACCAATTGCAATCGGCAAAAAGTAACCAAGTATGAGCTTTATGGGGTCAAATTGGAGATAGATGAGGATACTCAGATGAATCACGATCATCATCAATAATTCCCCTGCGATCGCTCGACGATCTTTCGGACTGACTGTAAATGCAGCAGGAACATAATCGACGGATTCATGATTGAAAAATAGCACAGATGTCACATTGCGAAAAGTATGTACTCCCCAAGCAGAAGTCATTCCCACTATGAACCATATAGGATTGACTTCAGTAGAAGGCACAAATAAGTTCTGAATCCATTTTCCCCAGGTTGAAGATTGTTCATACAAGTAATTACGATCTGGGTCGCCTAAATCATTAGTGTGATTATGATGTACTCGATTATGAACTGCTTTCCACAACGTTGGTGGCATCCACCCAATTGTTAGCCCTAGAAAGCTAATGATATAAGTTAACCGGGCGTTTTTAATTACGCTACCATGCATCATCTCGTGAGAACTCAATAGTAAGACAAGAACGCTATTGCCCATAATGATGCTTAAAGGTAGATAAAGCCATAAAAGATGTGGCGACCAACAATTTAGCCGAGCTGCTATCATCCAGCCTAATATCAAAATTGCCAGATTAATGAACAAGATAATTAACTTACTTGGAGCGGAAATAAATGCTTCAGGTGGTATCAGAGAACGTAATTCTTTCGCATATATTTTCTGGTGAATAAGTGTCCGATCTGTAGTAACATTCATAAATAATTTTTCAGTTAGATAATTTCACTGGGTAAAGTTTTGCGGTAAATCGTAGCGTTTTTCAACTGGAATAATTAAATTCACAAGTAGGTAAGTATTTAAATCCTAACACAAAATATTTCTGCGGTAGACCTCTTGCATAATTTTGGCATTGCCTACACGTTTTACTCAGAAGAATTTATGTGGTTAAAAGTGAAAGTTATCTAAAGCTAACTAAAATTATTGTTTTAACCATATTACTAGCTATAGGCTATTAGGATGTCAAGTTTATCTTAATAGGTAATGTTTTTTTAGTAATAGCTTTAGTCTTTATTTTCTCATCAATAAAATGCTTACTAAAAACCCTATATATTAGCTTGAAAAAGTACAAAAAAAACGTAAGTTTGTTAAAAGTTTTCCCAATTTCAATCCCCCCACATCTTTATAAATGCAGGGGGAGTAATAAAATAACCCACAATTTGAATTTTTGATTAATTTTTGGGCAGTATTCACCCATTAATCCCATATACGGCAGGTGCAATTGCACTATTTATACTTTGTGCAAGCAGCCCATCTCAAAACTATTCAGACGCTTTGTTATTAGCTCTATTAGCACGCGCCTCAGCTGAAGCCATAACCTCATCGAAATTTTCTAGCACTTCGCCAGGGAAGTTTTCCAAAACTCTGGTAGAAAGAGCAACCCGGCCTTTACCTTCATCCAAGTCAATAATTACAGCTTTAATTGGCTGACCAACTTGAAATACTTTTTCTAAAGAATCAATAAATTTCTGGCTTACTTGCTTGATATGAAGTAGGGCGCTCATCCCACTTAAATCGACAAATACACCAAAAGGTTTGATGCCAGTAACTTTACCTTCCACCAGTTGACCTAGTTCTAATAAGCTGAAGTTGCTAGAACGAGTTGCTAAACGCTGGGAAAGAATGAGTTTGTTGGTGTTTTTATTAATTTCCAAAAAGCCCACGGTCAGATTTTGACCTTTGAGTGCATCTAAATTATCACGCTCTGCCAAGTGTGATCGCGGGATAAATCCCCGCAAAGAAAGAATATCGACAGTGACACCACCTTTATTCACACCCATAACCCGTACTTGCACAGTCTGAGCATTTTCCTGCATTTCGGTCAGTCGTTCCCAGATATGCTGAATTTCCAACTGCTTTCGAGAAAGGGTGACTTGCCCTTCTGCATCCTGATCTCGGATAATCAAAAACTGCATTTCCTCTTGCAATGGCAGCACTTCTGATAAATCGGTAACTGCTCTCAAAGAAGCCTCATCGCGTGGCAGAAAAGCTGACGACTTGCCACCAATATCAACATAAGCTCCATCATGATCGAGTTGGAACACTTTGCCATTTACAAGCTGTCCCTTTTGAAATTGGTAGTCGTGTTTTTCTAGTGCTTTGGCAAAATCGTCCATTGTAAAGGGCGAATTGGCTGTTTGAGAAAGTTTCGATTCGGAATTCATGACTTTTGAAGATTAGTTTTTATTTGATATGGTGCAACTGAAGTTTAAATTGTCATTTGTCATTTGTCATTTGTCCTTTGTATTCACCAATGACCAATGACCAATGACGAACTTGGGTGCGTATGCTTCAGTTTAGTTGACCAAAGAGTTGTTTTACTTGCTCCCAAGCATCGGTCGCAGCTTTAGGATTATAACTGGCACGGTGGTCGCAGAAAAATCCGTGATCAGCTCCATCGTAGCGAAACACATGATGAGGAATTTTATATTTTTCTAACTCTGCTGCAATCTCATCTACTTGTTCGGTTGGGATGCTAGCATCTTCTGCGCCAAAAAAGGCATAAAGAGTACCTGTTATCTCTTCGGTGCGGGTGACAGTAGGAGCGCCACCTCCCGGCGTGCGGGTGGTAATTCCAGCTCCGTAGAAGGAAGCGGTAGCTTTAATATCTGGCAAGGTGGCTGCAAGATATGCGACATGACCGCCAAAGCAGAAGCCAATACAGCCAAAACCATCTTTTTTCACTTGGGGCAGATTTTTGAGGTAGTCAATTGCTAGTTGAATATCGCTCAATAACTCTGAGGCTTGAGTTTGCATGGCGTAACTTCTGCCCGTTTCAATATCTTCGGGTGTATATCCGGTTTCAAAGCCAGGAGCAATCCGTTGAAAAAGTGCAGGTGCGTAGGCGTAGCCCGTCGTAGACATCGCTACATACCCAAGTTGGGCAATCCGTTCTGTAACTTCTCGAATGTGAGCGTTGATACCAAAAATCTCTTGTAATACTACAACTCCTGGGTAAGAGCCAGGTTCTTTTGGTTCTGCTAGATAAGCAGACACTTGAATATTATCTTGCAAAAGATTAACCGTTGTGGTAATTGTTGCTTGCTCTGTCATAATAATTTTTACCAGTGCTATGTGATTAACCGTGTGTTTATTTGATATAACTATGCCAGTATGCCCAGCTTTTTTCTAATTAAATTATCAGTTCCCAGTAGTGAGAGCATTAGAAATTGAGTTTAGAAAAAATTTATATGTAAATAACTAATCTTGTATGTAATAAATCAACTAGTTATCCGGGGATGCTGAGTTAAAAGTGCTGAGTAGGAAAGCAACACCTAAGACTCAAACCTCAGCACTCAAGACTCAGCACTCAGCACTTAGTATTCAGGAGGTTTGGTGATGATTCAATTCCGTATTCAGCCAGACAGCGAAATTCCCGCATCAACCCAGCTGTTTAATCAAATCCGATTTGCGATCGCTTCTCGGCAATATCCCCCTGCTTACAAATTACCAAGCACACGGGCGCTGGCAATGCAAACGGGCTTACACCGCAATACCATAAGTAAGGTTTACCGTCAACTTGAGGAAGACGGATTTGTTGAAAGTATGGCTGGTTCGGGTATTTATGTTCGTGCCCAAGGTCATGAGGGCGGTAGTAGGCTGCAATCACCAATTCTCAAACAAAATCCTGATGCATATCAAGTTGTCCAGCAAGCACTTGACGAACTGCTCTCTCAAGGATGTACGCTGAACCAAGCTAGAGAGCTATTTTTAGCGGAAATTGACTGGCGCTTGCGTTGTAGTGCGCGGGTACTGGTTGCAGTTCCATCTTATGATATAGGTGCTGGTGAGTTGATGGTGTATGAATTAGAGCGATCGCTAAAAATTCCAGTCCAGTTGGTAGCAATGGAAGAATTAACGGCTGTGCTAGATAAAACCACCTCTGCGACAGTAGTTACCAGTCGGTATTTTATCAGTAATGTGGAAGCGATCGCAGCTCCAAAAGCTGCACGGGTGATTCCTCTCGATATCTACGACTACAGCAAAGAACTCAACCTCTTGAAAACCCTACCAAAAGAAAACTGTGTTGGGATAGTTAGCCTCAGTTCCGGGATTGCACGAGCCGCAGAAGTCATCCTTCACGGTTTGCGGGGTGATGAACTACTGGTAATGACTTCGCAACCAAAAGATGCTTATAAACTTCAGGCAATGGTTAAACGGGCTGAGGTCATCATCAGCGACCAAGCTAGTTTTGCGGCAGTACAAGCAGCCGTGCAAGCCTCTGATGAAGATATTATTCGTCCACCAAAGCTGATTAAGGTTGAAAATTATATCGGCGCTAACTCGATTAACTTGCTAAAACGAGAACTGGGTTTAAGTTAATCTCAAGATAATTCTACCAACATCTTTGAGAGCAACTGATACAGGAGGGATGGAATAGTGCAGATTGTGATTGTGGGCGCAGGCCCAACAGGTGTAACCCTTGCCCTGCTTCTTGTAAAACGTGGTATTACTGTAACCTTAATTGAAGCAGCAAAAGACTTTCATCGGGTATTTCGCGGTGAAGGATTAATGCCCAGTGGCTTAGATGCTCTAGAGCAAATGGGTATATCAGCCTTGTTGGAACATATTCCCCATCGGCAACTCGACGCGTGGGAATTCATTATAGGGGGCAAGCAGTTGTTTCGAGTTGATGAACCAATGGGAGCAACCCGACCCTGTACACTGGTTTCACAACCACCGCTACTAAAAGCACTGATTTCGTCAGCTCAAACCAATGATGGATTTGAATTTATCCAAGGTGTTCCTGTCAAAGATTTACTGTGGAGTAACCAACGTGTCGCAGGTGTAGTACTGAGCGATGGGAAAGAATTTACTGCTGACTTAGTGATTGGGGCAGATGGTAGAAATTCCCTTGTGCGCCAACGTATAGGTTTGGAATTGGTACGCCAGCCTAAAAATATTGATATTCTTTGGTTTAAACTTGCCGCTACTCCTGAGTTTGCAGCCGATAATGTGTTTCGTACTATTGTAAATGGCGATCGCGTATTTACCATCTTTCACGGAGCAGAATCAGGAAAACTACATCTGGCTTGGGTGATGTCGGCAACCGAAAATGCTGACTCCAAACAAGCCAACTGGGCAGAGATTTTTGCCTCACTATCACCCTCATGGCTAGCAGAGCATTTCCGTAATCATGCAGACACCATCGAATCTCCGATTCGGCTCTCTGTTGTGGTTGGTTATTGTCCCCAATGGCACGCACCAGGGGTATTACTTCTAGGTGACGCTGCACACCCAATGTCTCCCGTCCGCGCCCAAGGAATTAATCTCGCATTCCGTGATGTGATTGTCGCTGCTAATCATCTTGTGCCACTGTTGCAAAAAGAAGCTGGACACCAGGATATTGACATGGCACTATCGCACATCCAAGCAGAACGTCAGCCAGAAATTATCCGCGCCCAGCAACTTCAGTTAGAAGAAGCGAAACAAGGCGAACTACTGCGAAAAAATGCACTGGTGCGGTCGCTGTTGATTCAACTTGCTCCCTTGCTCCGTAAAACAATTCAAAAGTCTTGGTTAAAGCGCCAATATAAAATGCGTCAAGGTATCACACAGGTACACTTAACTGTCTAAAAAACCACCAGTAGTTATCCCACTTGTGGTTTTGGCGTGTTAATTTGCAAAAATTCTTGTACCCGTTGCAGATAAGTTGGGGCATCTTCCAACATTGGGAAATGAGCTGTGTTACGAATCATCACAAATTCCACTTTGTCATTCAATGCAGCCGCTTGACGCCCCATCTCGGCTGGAATAATTTTGTCATACTCCCCTGCCAGAAGCAGAGTCGGCACTGTTAGCTTGGCAAACTCTTGCGGCATCACTTCAGATTGAGCCTTACTGACTGAAGTAAAAATTGTTCCTAAAGCCGCATCGTAATCTGCTTCGAGAAAATCTTCCAAAAAAGCTTGCCGCTCAGAATGTGGTATGGAACTATGCAGAAATCTGGCCATAAACATCCGGTCAACAAATGGAATTTTGCTTAACCATTTGGGACGGAATTTCACTACATAGCCACCAAATTTATGGAAAGCACTAAAAGATTTTTCGTCGTACTCAAAAATGCCGCTACAAGTTAAAATTCCTCGTTCTACTCGTTCGGGATAGCGGTTAAAAAATAAAGTGGCAACAGAAGCGCCCATCGAATGAGCATTGATATAGACACGCTGAAGATGTAACCCATCTAGCAAACCTGCCAAATCATCAGCGTATTCCTCTAATTCATAGGTTAACTCTCTGATTGCCTGTGATTCTTTCTGGGGAGATTCAGATTCGGCAACAGCTTCACTGGCTTGGGTGATGGTTGGCTTCCCACCAGAACGGCCAAATCCCCGCATATCGTAAAGTAAACAATCAAATTGCTCTGATAAAGCATCAGCAGTATTTTGCCAATATCTAGCCGAACCAGCCCAACCGTGAATGAAAACCATCACTGGTTTTACCAAAGAACCGGATGGTTTTTTCACCCATTCGTAGTAATGCTCAACGCCACGAACATTAATATAAGGCATTAGTCATTTGTCCTTTGTCAGTTGTCATTAGTCCCTGGTATATGGTTATTATTCCTTATTTTTTAACCAATGACTAATGACCAATCACTAATGACTATTAAGCTGATTCTGGCTTCGGTAGTGAAGATGGATGGATTATCAGTTCAGCAGTCGATCGCTTCTCGACCATTTCCCTTGTAACTGTACAGCGTGTCACATCCTTACGGGATGGTAACTCATACATTACATCCAACATCAATTCTTCGACAATACCACGTAATGCTCTCGCACCAGTTTTACGGCGGTAAGCTTCTTGAGCGATCGCTCGTAAAGCATCTGCTTTAAAATCTAGCTGGACATTATCCATCTTCAGCAGCTTTTGGTACTGCTTCACTAGGGCGCTGCGTGGTTGAGTAAGAATCGCCATCAGCGCTTCTTCATCTAGCGGATCTACTACTGCTACCATTGGCATCCGCCCAATAAATTCTGGAATCAGGCCAAATTTTACTAAATCATCCGGTTCTAGATGGCGAAGCGTGTCTGCTGCTCGTTTCTCCTTCGATTGGCCTTCACCCGGTTGCACAAAGCCGATTGCTTTTTTGCCAACTCTCTGATCTACAATCTTTTCTAAGCCTACGAAGGCACCACCACAGACGAACAAAATATTACTTGTATCAATCTGGATACAGTCTTGATAAGGATGCTTACGCCCTCCTTGGGGTGGTACATTAGCGATCGTTCCCTCTAACATTTTCAGCAAGGCTTGCTGCACGCCTTCGCCAGAAACATCGCGGGTAATTGACGTGTTCTCGCTCTTACGAGCAATTTTGTCAATTTCGTCAATGTAAATAATTCCCCGTTGCGCTTCCTCTATATCCAAATCTGCCACCTGTAACAGTCGCAGCAAGATATTTTCCACATCTTCTCCCACATACCCAGCTTCCGTCAGTGTCGTCGCATCGGCTACGGCAAAGGGTACATCCAGGATTTTCGCTAGAGTTTGCGCTAAGAGAGTTTTGCCGCAACCAGTCGGCCCGATTAACAAGATATTGGACTTTTGCAGTTCTATAGCGTCATCCGCACCAGGTTTGCCACTAGCTTTAGATTGAATGACTGCCAGCCGCTTATAGTGATTGTAAACAGCTACTGACAGAACTTTCTTCGCTTCGTCTTGACCAATGACGTGTTCGTCTAGATACTTTTTAATCTCTCTTGGCTTGGGTATTTGATTAAACGAAATACTAGCAGAGTGAGTACGCCGTTTTTCAGGTGGCTCTGCTCTTGGTGCTGGTTGTGCTGCCGCACCATTAGTATCGAGTAACTCCTCGTCTAGTATTTCATTACACAAGTCAACGCATTCATCGCAGATGTAGACTCCCGGCCCTGCGATTAATTTACGCACCTGCTCTTGAGACTTGCCACAAAATGAACATTTCAAATGGGAGTCGTACTTAGACATACCAGCCTCTTATTTCAGAATGGTGACGTTTTCCCCTGCTACGGGAAGATTTTGCCTGGAAATGACCTGATCAATCAAACCGTAGTTTTTTGCCTCTTCTGCCGACATAAAAAAGTCGCGCTCAGTATCTGCTTCTATTCTTTCTAAGGGTTGACCAGTATGGTGAGCCATTAGCTGATTCAACTTAGCCTTAACGTAAAGAATTTCTCTGGCTTGAATTTCAATGTCAATGGCTTGACCTTGAGCGCCACCAAGTGGTTGGTGAATCATAATTCGGGAGTCGGGCAGAGACATTCGCTTACCGGCAGCCCCTGCTGTCAACAAAAATGCCCCCATGCTCGCGGCTAATCCAAAACAGATGGTAACAACATCAGGGCGAATTTGCTGTATTGTATCATAGATTGCCATCCCTGCGTAGACGGAGCCGCCAGGAGAATTAACATACAGTTGGATGTCTTTTTCTGAGTCTTCGGCGTCTAGGAATAACAACTGAGCCACAATTGAGTTAGCTACGGCATCGTCTATTGGCGTTCCTAAAAAGATAATCCGCTCTCGCAGCAGGCGGGAGTAGATGTCGAAAGCTCTTTCTCCCATGCCAGATTGCTCTATCACCATCGGCACGATGTTGCTAGGGCTGCTTAACTGGGAGTTAATGTTTATTCGACTTAAGTTGCTGATTGGGGAATTTCCCGACTGCGATTCAAGCATACAAGCTTTCTTTGACGATTATTTAGGACAAATTTTTCAGCAGCAGATGCTGCCTTTTCAACGAATGGAATTTTTATAAGCTACGTGTTAACCATTATGCCTCATATAATTTCCTCTCGTGTAACACAGTATCAAACTCAAGTGATAACAAGTGTCACTATTTGCCGAAAATTCATTAATTCTTTAATTATTCTGACTTAATCCCTGAGTTATAGGGCATTGGGCATGGGGCATGGGGCATTGGTTATTTCTCCCTCTACTTCCTCATCTCCCTTACCTTACCCATTTCACCAGTACTTTAACTCAGAACTGGTGAACTCATGGTTGTAGGATTTTTTATTATCCTTCTGTGACTTCTGTAGAAGTTTCGCTGTTTTCTTCCTCAGTCTGAGGTACATCAGCATCAGCATCTGATTCTGCGTCTTCCGTTTCCTCCGCAGTACTCAATGAACCTTCCGGTACAAGTTCAACTGATGAGTGTTCTAAGAGCCAATCAATGATTTTTTCGGTTAACAGTTCGTTTTCCACGATTGAGCGCAATTTATCTTCATCAACGTCCTGTTCCTCCGAGTACTGTTCCAAAAGTTCTGTGACTCTGGCTGCGATTTCTTCTGGTGTTACCTCGATAGATTCGCGTTTGCCGATTTCTCGTAAGGATAAGGAGCGTTTGATGCGTTCAATTGCTTCAGTACGCGATCGCTCCCGCAATTGCGGAATAATATCTTGAGTAAACAGCTTTCTCACATCCAATCCCTGCTGAGACAGCCGGATTGCTGTTTGCGTTAGCATTGCATCCACTTCTTGCTCAATCAAGGTTGTTGGTAAGTCAACTTCTACGTGCTTGAGCAGTTCCGTTAACAAGGCTTCCTGCTTATTGGTTTTTGTTTTGTCGTCTGCCTCTTTTTGATATCGTTCGACCAAAGAAGCACGTAACTCCTCTAAGGTTTCAAAATCGCTGATTTCCTGGGCGAAATCGTCATTTACTTCTGGTAGCTCCTTTTCCTTTAATTCTTTGAGCGTCACGGTGAAAGTTGCCGCTTTTCCAGCTAATTCTTCATTAGCATACGGATCTGGGAACTGCGCTGCAATTTCTTTGGTTTCTTCAGGATTCATCCCCACTATTCCCGAAATGAAGCCTGGAATAAACTTATCTTCCTGCAACTCAACTTGAAAATCAGTTGCTTCGGCTCCGGGAATCGGTTCTAGTTCAGCTGTTTCGTCCTCGCCCTCAGCTCTGGCGAATGAACCTTTAAAATCGACTACGGCAATATCGCCAATTTGGGCTGCACGTCCTTCCACAGGAATCAATGTCGCCAATTCTTGACGTTCTTTATCCAGAGTGTTCTCCACTTGCTCTGGATCGAACTTGACTTCTTCGGCCTTGGCTTGCAAATCAGTGTACTGCACTAGATTCACTTCTGGTTCTACATCCACCGCAGCCGAAATCGTTAGGGGTTTCCCAGGTTCATAATTATTAATCAAATCCTCGAAAGAGGAGCGCAATTGCGGCTGACCGATTGCTGGGATGGCTTCTTGTTTGACTGCTTGCTCAATACCATCTTGAATTAGTTCTTCCAATGCCGCTGCCTTGATTCGAGTTGTACCCAGCCGTTGTAGTAATATCGGCCGAGGCACCTTGCCTTTACGAAACCCAGGAATATTGGCAGTACTCGCTAAGTTTTTAATGACCTGTTCGTAAGTTTGCTTGGTAATTTCCGGCGTAATCTCTATTTCCAGGCCAATTTGGCTGGCGGGAAGTTTTTCCTGGGTAACTTTCATGCTTCGTCTCTAGTTTTCTGGTATTTTATACTCCGAGTACACACAAAACGCAATAAAATAATTGTTTACGTTTATGGCTTGATGTCTCTTAGGAGTAATGGGAGTTTGCCAAAAGGTCTTGTGACATCCAATGATGGATGTTTGTCCTGGGGCAAAGATCCAGTTTACTGCCAATTATCAAGGACTTGACATTTTACGTTCATAACAAATTGGTTAATGGGGCATTAGGCATTGGTTATTCTCCATCTTTACCTTGCTTTCCCTGCTACCTCATTATTCCTGCACTCCCGACTCCCCTCTGACTCTAAAACTTGGGAATTAATTATTCAGTGGGCTAATGCCGTGATATCCTGGTTCTCAAAGAGTGGTTAGTTCCCCCAGGTTAAAGTTATAGTATTGAGTCTAGCTATTATCTAGCTATTATTAAGTTGTGTGTGGTACGAGAGCGCATCTTTTACTTAACCGCATAGCTAAATTTTCAGTTGTGCTGGCTTTATGGATTTAGATCCTAGTATGTTCATCATATTGGTAAGCAAGTTTGCAACCATTACATTTGTTTTTTTACACGTAGGATGCTTAGTTAAACGCCTAAGTGCAGATATCTCCGTTCTTCTGATAAATGGCGGTTTGTTGTATAATAGATAGTTATAGTAGTTAAAATCGATTAAGAAAATAAATCATCGTTATTTGTAAATGCAACATCACTTAACTTATTAAACAATTAAAAAAATAAATGTATTAAATATATTAAAGATAGACTAAATTAGAGAAAATATAAATTTATTAAAAATGTATTTCCAGACTGCGATCGCTATTTAAATATAACTAAATTGTCAATTGTTCCAAGAAATTGCAGATTAAGTCTCTTATAAGGAGGAAGCAAGTTTGTCGAAATCCTATCGTTTAGCTATTTTAGGAGCTACTGGTGCAGTAGGCACAGAGTTGCTGGAATTATTAGAAAGTCGTAATTTTCCGGTTGCTGACTTGAAGTTATTGGCATCAGAGCGCAGTGTTGGGCGAACGCTGCGATTTAAAGGTGAAAATATACCAATAGAAGCAGTGAGCGATCGCGCCTTTGAAAATGTCGATATAGTACTAGCTAGTGCAGGCGGTTCCACATCTAAAACTTGGGCAGCAGTTGCTGTGGAAAAGGGCGCAGTGGTAATTGACAACTCCAGTGCCTTTCGGATGAACCCGGAAGTTCCCTTAATAGTTCCAGAGGTGAATCCCCAAGCCGCAGCGCATCATCAAGGCATTATCGCTAACCCCAACTGTACAACGATTTTGATGGCTGTGGCAGTCTGGCCATTGCATAAAGTTAAACCAGTGCAACGCATCGTCGCTGCAACCTACCAATCTGCTAGTGGTGCGGGTGCTAGAGCAATGGCAGAAGTCAAAACCCAAACAAGCGCTATACTACAAGGACAGCCACCGATTGCCGAGATATTGCCTTACCCATTGGCATTTAATTTATTCCCGCACAACTCCCCATTAAACGATTTGGGTTATTGTGAGGAAGAAATGAAAATGGTCAACGAAACCCGAAAAATATTTGGTACGCAGCAAATCAGAATCACTGCAACCTGTATACGGGTTCCCGTACTCCGCGCCCACTCAGAAGCCATTAATTTAGAATTTGGGACTCCCTTTAGTGCGAAGGAAGCCAGAGAAATTTTAAATTCCTCTCCTGGAGTAAAATTGTTAGAAGATTGGGGAACGAATCATTTTCCGATGCCAATTGAAGCAACTGGTCGAGATGAAGTTTTAGTGGGAAGAATTCGCCAGGATATTTCTCATCCTTGTGGCTTGGAATTATGGTTATGTGGCGACCAAATTCGCAAAGGCGCAGCATTGAATGCAGTACAAATCGCTGAGTTATTAGTAGAGAAAAATCTACTAAAACCATTAGCTATTAGTCATTAGTCACTTGTACTGAGCGTAGTCGTAAAGCCTGCGGCATAGCTACGCTTCGGGCGCAGCCTCTCCAAGAGTTGTATTAGTCATTAGTCATTGGTCATTAGTAAAGTGACAAAGGACTAATGGCAAAGTAAAAATGACACTTGAAAGCAATTTGCAGATAGGTTATTACAATAGAGAACCACCAAGATATAAAAACATGGGTAATCAGGAGTGAAAAAAGGGTGGGAGATTTTGGCAATGTTTTAACCGCTATGATTACGCCGTTTAAAGCAGATGGTAGTGTCAATTATGATGTAGCGGCAGAACTGGCGGCGCATCTAGCTAACAACGGTACAGATACATTGGTGATGTGCGGCACAACCGGAGAATCCCCGACATTAAGTTGGGATGAGGAATACCAGTTGTTTGTTGAGGTGTTGCAGTCTGTGGCCGGAAAAGCCAAGGTAATCGCAGGTTGTGGATCAAATTCCACCAAAGAAGCGATCGCAGCCACCCAAAAAGCGTCTAAAATAGGAGTACATGGTTCCTTACAAGTTGTTCCTTATTACAATAAACCGCCGCAAGCGGGATTGGAAGCGCACTTTAAGGCAATAGCACAAGCCTGTCCCGACTTGCCGTTGTTGTTGTATAATGTCCCCGGTCGTACCGGACAAAACCTTCAGCCAGAAACAGTTGCCCGGTTAGCTGAGGTTAGCAATATTGTCGGGATTAAAGAATCCACTGGTAATATAGATCAGGCTAGCGTTATTCGTCGCTTGACATCAAAAGAATTCCACATCTATTCTGGTGATGATTACATGACTTTGCCCTTGTTAGCGATCGGGGCAAAGGGCGTTGTAAGTGTGGCTTCTCATCTGGTAGGAAACCAACTACAGCAGATGATTCAAGCTTTTAGAGCGGGAAAAATTGAGGTAGCAAGCGAGATTCATCTCCAACTTTTCCCGTTGTTTAAAGCTCTATTTCTGACTTCAAATCCCATTCCAGTGAAAAAAGCACTGCAACTTCAAGGTTGGGAGGTTGGTTCAACTCGTCCGCCGCTATGTGAAGCTGATTTAGAAGTCAGTCAAAAATTAGAAGCGGTTCTGAAAGAACTTAGTTTAATTTAACCCCCAACTTATTTAAATGCTGGTAGTCTCCTCCTTGTCAAAGATACATATAAACAACGATCATAATTGTTCATAAGTTGCAATTTAAAAACCTGTGCTAGGACTGATAGATATACTATGAATCCTTGAGTTTTACAGTTGATTTTATTAAATAAAAAATTGAAATCTTCAATTAAAACTTGATTGCTTTGGGACTGACTTAAGAAACAGATGATGTTGTCTTAAATACAAGTTCGTTAACTATCAACTTAATTAACCACAAGTAACAATCTAAGGAGAAAATGGCTAAAAACGAAGCTAATAATTCCGCCTTGAAAATTATTCCTTTGGGCGGTTTACATGAAATTGGTAAAAATACGTGTCTTTTTGAGTATGACGATGAAATAATCCTGTTAGATGCAGGATTGGCTTTTCCCACAGAGGCGATGCATGGAGTCAATATTGTTTTACCAGATACAACCTATCTGCGGGAAAATCGCCACAAAATTAAAGGGATGATTGTTACTCATGGTCATGAAGACCATATTGGCGGTATTGCCTTTCATCTCAAGCAATTTGATATCCCGGTGATTTATGGGCCCAGACTAGCAATGGCAATGCTAGAGGGTAAATTAGAAGAAGCAGGAGTCCGCGATCGCACAGAAATCAGAACAGTTCTACCACGTGATGTAGTGCGGATTGGCAAAAACTTTTTAGTTGAATATATCCGTAATACCCACTCCATTGCAGATAGTTTCACTGTTGCCATTCATACTCCCCTGGGTGTGGTCATTCACACAGGGGATTTTAAAATTGACCATACCCCAGTGGATGGTGAAAAGTTTGACTTGCAACGCCTAGCAGAACATGGAGAAAAAGGCGTTCTTTGTTTACTCAGTGATTCCACTAACGCGGAAGTGCCAGGATTTACACCTTCAGAACGTTCAGTTTATCCCAATTTGGAGAGAGTATTTAGTCAAGCACCTGGGCGATTATTTGTCACTACCTTTGCTTCTAGCGTCCATCGCATCAACATGATTTTGGATATTGCCAAGAAGCAGAATCGTGTAGTGACAGTTGTCGGGCGTTCCATGCTGAACTTGATTGCTCATGCCCGCAATTTAGGTTATATCAAGTGTGAAGACAATCTGCTGCAACCATTGCACGCCGTCCGCAATCTACCCGATGAAAGAGTACTGATTTTAACTACAGGTTCTCAGGGTGAATTGATGGCAGCAATGACCCGCATTGCCAACCAAGAACATCCTCACATTAAAATCCGCCAAGGAGATACGGTAGTATTCTCTGCTAACCCAATTCCCGGAAATACGATCGCCGTAGTCAACACCATCGATAAGTTGATGATTCAAGGTGCGAAAGTGGTCTATGGACGAGATAAAGGAATTCACGTCTCCGGTCACGGCTGTCAGGAAGAACAAAAACTGATGATTGCCTTAACTCGACCCAAATTCTTTGTGCCATTTCACGGCGAACATCGAATGCTGGTGAAGCACGCAGAAACGGCTCAGAGTATGGGCATTCCCACAGAAAATATGATCATTATTCAGAATGGTGATATTGTCGAACTGACTGAAGATGCCATTCGCGTCGCTGGTAAAGTGCCATCTGGTATCGAATTGGTGGATACTACTAGTTCGGGTATGGTAAGTGCCAAAGTGCTGCAAGAACGGCAACGTATGGCTTCAGAAGGCATTATCACGATCGCAGCTGCCATTGATTGGAATGGTAAACTGTTAGCAAAACCAGAAACTCACCTCCGGGGTGTAGTTACAAGTGTAGAGCGATCGCTGTTACAAACCTGGGTAAAACAACGTATTGAAGAAATTCTCACTGTGCGCTGGACAGAATTTGCTCCTAGCGAAGGTGAAGCAGCAGATATAGACTGGGGTGGATTGCAAGGAACTTTAGAACGAGAATTGCAACGTTCCATTCGTCGGGAATTGCAATGTCAGCCATCTGTGACTTTATTGATGCAAATCCCTGATGAACCACCTGTGAAAGTTGCTGATGGCAGAAGACGACGGACTCGAACTGCTGCTCAGGTAGCATCATAGAGAATTTCAGGTAAAAATCTCATACAAAGAGAAGTTTGAGCAGTGGCTTTCACCGCTCAAATTTCGATTGGCGCAAAGACACAGAATTTTTCTGAACGTCTTTGCGCTTTCTTTTGTAATAGTTATAGAAATTATCTATAGTTCTTGGAGGCGATCTAACTTGTTAGATTGCGATCGCCTCAAGCAACTCCAACCAATATCTCTTCATTTTTATCGTCTGCTGAAAGATACAAATCTCTCCACTGCTCAAAGTGGTCAAGGTACCATCCTTCCCGACCTTCATCTCTTGCAAACAGTGTTTCAGGATCGATCTGTCGTAAAATGCTTGCTCCTTCACTGATTAGCTCACGGGATATCAGTCCCAATGACTCCTCTGCTGACAATAGAGTTGGAGCAAAAGTTTGATCTCCGAACATGAGCTTTTCAACAATCTCATCGGCATTCGCAAACTTTCTTCTCGATAGCTCTTGCGACAAACGTTTCTTGATCTCAGCAGATGATTTTTCTAGTGTTGCTGTTCTATCTTCAATCCCTGGATAGGCTTGACGAGTAAGCCTTAACTCAGACCGCAATTGTGCGATTACCCGATTTGCTTCTAGCTCAGATCCAAAAGTCTCTTGTTCTGTTTTGATAACATCTTCCAGGATTTCGTCAATCTCTTCAGGCTCAATTTCAAAAAAGCGGAAAATGCCGCAACCATAGGGGAAAAGATAAACTACAAGGATGCTGAGTGCCTTTTCACGTAGAAGCCGTGCATACAGCATACTGGAAGGAGGAATTGCGCTGTAGAGTACAGAAACCATAAGCAAGCTCATCTGATTTTAACGCTTCAGACTGTATCACTCTCAAATTGCCACTGCCAACCTAAGTTTTGTGAAATGCAATCGATTCTACTCGATCAAAAATCACTACTTTTACGGTATTCAGCCAGCGATGAACAGGACACACTTACGTGAGAAAGTGGGAACACGGAGAGGAAAAATGCCTTCTAGAGTATTACTGATGTTTATACTTAGCAAAAATTCTTTTAGAAAGACCTTATATTAAGTTCTGTAAATGTTACACTAAAACCTATCCAATGATGGATGTCTTTATTAAAATTTAAACTGTGTCAAGTTATGAACAAGATCGTAATATTACACTACCGATCCCCAGAAATTTGCGATTAACTTGACGTAGTAATAAATTAGGTTCTGACTTAAGTGGCTAATCAGGTATTACATTATATCGCAGTCAGAACGCGATTTTTCCGGGAAAGTTCGTTGCCACGTTGTATATATTCATCAAAAAGGTGAATAGCCTCAATAACACAGAGGGTGAACCATGAAGGTATTCGACAATACCACAAAAAAGATTTTTCTGGCTAGCTGGGTATCAATCAATCAAGCAGAGACTAGTGACGATAAAGTAACCCAGTTAAACCATTCTGCTTCCAAGCCTCACTGGGATATTCTCCAACCCCTACGGCAACGAGTAGAAAATATTCAAGTCCATGATCGCCAACTAGCTCACCGCTTGTGCAAACTGATTCCATCTCAGTGCCCCTTTGAGCGCGATGTCAAATTATTTGGCAAGACCTTGTTTCACATCCCACCCATGTGCAAGCTCAACCCCTTATATGAAGAAGTGGTTGGTTTACGTTTCCGAGCGCTGTGCTATCTAGCCGACGAATGTGGCGAAGATGTAACTCAGTACTGCTAATACTGAGCGCTGAGGCTAAAGTTATGAGTGAGGAGTTATGAGTGGTGAATTAAAAATATAACTCCTAACTCCTAACTCCTAAATATTTTTTACTATTTTTTTACTATTTCTTTTGCCATTTTTGGATGGCATCTTGAGCATCTTCGTAAGCGCCTGTCTCCTCTGGCACTAAAGCTGCCGTCGCAATTGCGGCTTTACGTTCTCCTTCGGCGGCGCGACGTTTTGCCAGGTCTAAAATTTTCTCACTCCATTTATTGATCGATTTTTGAGCAGTATCGAAGCCTGGTTGACCTGCTGGTACTTTCTTGGCAACTTCGATCGCCCGATTGTAGGTAGATGCCTGTTCGGGCTTAATTAAGGCATTCGCTGCATCTAAAAGAGTTTTGTTACTCACATACTGCTTACCCTCTAAGCGCCACAGGTTAATTGCTGCTTGTGCCTTCGCGTAGGGGGCTTCATCTTTGGTGATTAATCGAGCAGCAGCAATAGCGCTAGCATACTGTCTTTGTTTAGCACGACCCTCTGCTAAATCTAAAATCATCTGGCTCCAAATCTTAATATTCTCTTGAGCTTGTTCGTACAGTGGTTCACCGGGTTGAATTTTTCGGGCTGTAGCGATCGCCATGCTCAAATCGCTAGCCTGAGTTTGTCTGAGCGACATTTTCGCCAAGTCTAGTACTGCTTGATTTCGCTTTTTTGACTGAGAACTAGAGGCTATTTGGGCGCTAGATTGGTTGTTGAGTCTAACTGGTGGAGTGCGTAGGCGTAGCCCGTCGTAGACATCGCTTGGTAAATTCTCGACAACCTGGCGATCACTAACAGAAGCATTCGGTGATGCATTTGATACTTGCTTAATTCTAAAAGTTTCTTGATTACGCAGAAAAACTACGGCGATTAAACCTGCTACCAGCAAGCTGCCTCCGCTCCACAAGATAAACTGTTTCCAAAAAGGGATACTTGGCTGATTCGCTGGCAATCGCGAGACGTAACCTTTGGAAGAATTAGGAATAAATCTTCCTCTGGTATTCACTCCCAAGGAAGTTTCTGCCATTGGCTGGGAAACTAAGCTGCCTCCTGATTCCTGGACTTTTTTACCTTTCACCTGTTGGGAGGAGTTCACACTAACTTCTTTCCGAACTGCTGAAGTTTTAGAGTAATTGTCGAGGGGAGGAGCTGCCAGGGCAACAGCAAAGGATTCTTCTGGATAAATCACCGCTTCTGGCTGAACATCACTTTCCATTGCCAATTTTGGCAAGATTATTTGCTGTCTTGATGGGATGATAATGGCAGGGTTTTGGATAGGACGCCAGTGGTGGTGACATAATTTTGGCACGAGCAGGCTTAGGTAGCTTTCTAAATCTGCCAAGTTGCTGCCATTACCAGAACGTAAAGCTTCTAACAAAGCTGCTGTAAAGAATCCGTGACCTAGTTCGCTACTCTCATGGGAAAATTGCTCTGGTTGGCAAGAAAGAATTGTCGCCAGTTGTAGTTCTTGGGCTAGTTCTATTGTTTCTTCGCCAACAGGGGCATCTGCTTGAGTGCCAAAAGCGCGGTTGATATCGAGTAGTAGCAATACATTTAGGTCAGCAAGTTGCAGACTTTGCATTAGCGATCGCAATTCTATGCCGGTCTCTTGTACCAGTTCCGGGTTGCCCTCTGCTGGCATTAAGTAATCTTTGCCCTTGTAGTTGACTCCATAACCGCTAAAAAATAACCACAGATAGTCTTCCGGTTGCCAACTTGTTGCTGCCAAATCCTCAAGCAGCAACAAAATATTCTCCTTCGTCGGGTAAGTCGATCTATCCCCAATCGGCGGCGAAGTATCTGTCATCACTAGACAGTGCTTGGGGAGAAAACCTGCCTCTGTCACCAAAAAATCTTCTAGTGCCTCAGCATCTCCTTGGGCACAACTTAAAGGTTGAAATAACTGATATTGATTGATACCAATCGCGATCGCCCAGTAATTTGCCATCCCGCTCTTTGTCAGTTATTGTTGTTTGCTGGTCTTAAAATTGCGGTTGGCTTTGCCAAAAAAACAAAGCTAACCTATGTCTTATAGTCTAGGTGATTCTGATTGAATCTTAAGTTAGAATGTAATTTTTATTACGTTAATTAGCCGGAAAATACCTTTACCTAATTTCAATAACAGATTATTACTAAGGAGATAGAAGGTCATGAGCAAAATTTCTGCTCACCTACCATCATCGCTCGCTCCCTTTTCAGTTATTAGCCAAATTGCCAGAAGAATCCGGATAATTCCTTTAGTAGTTTTGCTTATATCTACTGTTCCTGCGTGGTTTTTGATGGAAGCGATCGCACCGCAGCTTGTGCGAGCTTACACCGCTAGAGTCGATCTAGCTATTGACCGCCTGCCAGAAGAAAACTATGAAACCGTTCTCAGGAGAGCGGAAGCGGTCGCTAGGGCAGCTGCTCAAAGGAGCTTCGATCAAGATATCTTGGTGACAGATGTTTCCATCATTGTATCCGTACAAAATTATGGAGCGATCGCACCAGTCCTGACATTAGATGTCAGTCGTCCTCAATGGCGATCGCGTCCTGATGCTCAAAATTGGGCCACTTACTTCAAAACTGCGCGATCTCTACTTTTCTTTGAAAATAACTCTAATCAAGTTCCAGCAGCTAGCGCTGTGTCAACGCCAAAATGACGGGTTGAGCTAGAAATCCGAGCCAAAGCTTTCTTGGCTCGGAACCTTGGGGGATTTAAAGAAAGTTATTCTTGCTGTTCCCGTGTCCTGGCGTCAGTCTTAACCCAACTTATTTATTCCTGACTCAACTGTTGTCTTTGGCGTCAGTGGATGGCCTAGAATAAGAAGGTTGTCAAGAATCGCGATATCTGCTGACATGGCTGTTCCTAAGAAGAAAACTTCCAAATCAAAACGAGATAAACGTCGAGCTACCTGGAGGCATAAAGCCGTCGTTG
This sequence comes from Nostoc sp. DedQUE12b, assembly GCF_034530835.1. Lineage (NCBI taxonomy): Bacteria > Bacillati > Cyanobacteriota > Cyanophyceae > Nostocales > Nostocaceae > Nostoc > Nostoc sp. DedQUE12b. Next base: position 27,356 of record NZ_JAVRCI010000052.1, read on the forward strand.
AAGCTCAGAAAGCCCTATCTCTGGGCAAATCAATTTTGACTGGACGTTCTACATTTGTTTATCCAGCTGCTGAAGAAGAGGAAGAAGAATCATAACAATTTAAAATTCAAAATTCAAAATTCAAAATGAAAGACATTTTCAGACGGGGGTTTAAACCCCGACTGAAACTCACAAGCTCATTAGATCGAAAAAAATTGGTAGTGAGTAATTGGAAATATCCATTACCCATTACCTATCATTCAAGAGTTCATATAAAGAGTAAAACATTTGGTGCTGTTGGCAACTCAGCAAAAAAGCTTGTAAACATCTTGAGAAAACTGATTTTTCTCTAACTATGCTAGGAAAATTTTTTCAAAAACCAGGTAAAGAAGAGGGCGATCGCGTCCCTCCTGGTCAACACTTAGCTAAAGGTTTTCCCGTATTAACTTACGGCGAAACTCCCCAAGTCAACACTGAGGAATGGGAGTTTCGAGTTTGGGGTTTAGCAAAATCTGCTACCTTTAGTTGGTCAGATTTTATGGCGCTACCTCAACACGAATTCACAGCTGACTTCCACTGTGTAACGCGCTGGTCTAAACTTGATGTCAAATGGACTGGCATTAAAGTTACAGATTTCATGGGTCTGATTGAATTAGACCCGAAAGTAGCCCACGTTATGGAACACTGCTATGGCGGCTACACCACCAATATTTCTGTAGAAGATTTTCTGCGTGAAGAAAACTTCTTTGCTTTTAAAGTCTTTGGTGAAGACCTTCCATCTGAACACGGTGGGCCAATGCGGCTAGTTGTCCCCCACCTCTACGCTTGGAAAAGTGCTAAGTGGATTAATGGTTTGGAATTTTTAGCTGCTGAAGAACTTGGTTTTTGGGAACGTAATGGCTACCATCGCCGTGGTGAACCTTGGGCTGAGGAGCGTTACAGCAACGCTTTTGGGATTTAATAGTTAGGAGTTAAGAGTTAGGAGAGACGCGATTAATCGCGTCTGTACAGGAGTTAGGAGTTGAGAGTTAAAAATTCATAACTCATAACTCCTAACTCCTAACTTTTTTTAACCCAGAAGTTTCTTGATGAACGGCAATTTGCCCTGATATGGAGCGTATCGCCATTTTAAATCGAGCCAGAAGGAGTTTTGCAATACACTTTTCTTATGTGAAAAGGTGTCAAAACTAGCTTTGCCGTGATAGTTGCCAATACCGCTATCTCCCACTCCACCAAATGGTAAAGACGAGACACCAACCTGCATAACTGTGTCGTTAATACAGACTCCACCAGAGGAAGTTTCCTGCAAAACTCGCTTTTGCAGGTTTTTATCTTGAGAAAATAAGTATAACGCCAAAGGTTTGGGTCTAGAGTTAATCAAGGCGATCGCTTCTGCAATGTCAGTATATTCAATGATGGGTAAAATGGGCCCAAAGATTTCTTCCTGCATGACAGAATCCTCTAGTGAGACATGATCAATCAGTGTTGGGGCAATATAACGCTCTGAAGGTTGATTTTCTCCACCGATAACAACTTCACCATCTTTGAGAAAACTCACCAACCTTTCAAAGTGTTTTTGACTGATAATCCGGGCATAATCAGGACTGCTTGCTGGATTCTTGCCATAAAATTCTTTTAAAGATTTTTCCAGACCATCTATTAAATCTTTCTTGATTGTTTTATTAACTAAAAGATAGTCGGGGGCGATACAAGTTTGTCCAGCATTAATAAATTTTCCCCAAGTAATTCGTCTGACGGTGTGTTCAAGATTAATGTCAGTATCTACAATGCAAGGACTTTTGCCTCCCAATTCTAAAGTCACTGGTGTGAGATATTTTGCCGCTGCTGCCATGATGATTTTGCCGACGGCTGTACCACCAGTAAAAAAGATATGGTCAAACTTTTCTGCAAGTAGTTTTTGACTTGCTTCCACGCCTCCTTCAATCACTGCAAGATAAGCAGGGTCAAAATGTTTAGCAATAATCTTAGCAATGACATCAGACGTATGAGAAGCAATTTCAGAAGGTTTGATAATTGCACAATTACCGGCTGCGATCGCACCTATTAACGGTGAGATAATTAACTGAAATGGATAGTTCCAAGGGCCGATAATTAAGACAACCCCTAATGGTTCTGGATAAATTTTCGCTGAGTAGGAAAAAAAATCCCAGGAAACCGCTGCTTTTTGGGGTTTACTCCAGTTTTGAAGATGTTTGATGGCGTAATCAATATCCTTAATTACGCTGATTTCTGTAAGGTAAGTTTCTACTTCTGGTTTATGTAAATCCGCTTGTAATGCCTCGACTATTGACTGTTCATGCTCAATGATTGCTTGCTTAAGATTTTTCAGTTGTTCAATGCGAAAATTTACATCTTTAGTTTTGCCCGTTTGAAAAAAATCTCGCTGAGTCTGGATAATATTGCCAATGTTAGATAATTCAGTGGTAATCATTGTTTTGTCCTATCAAAAACTATTTTTTTAATGCTATTATCTCAGCATATTTGATTTTTAAATTTTTAGCGTTTGATTTTCTAATTGTTTTTTTTACTTTAAAGTATCGCTAGATATAGTAAGATTATAAATTATGAATTGCCAGGATAAAAAACTCTAAAATTCATAATTTATAATTACTATTTTTTCATGATTTGGTGGGTAAAAGCACAATAAATACACTACCTTTGCCCAACTCAGAATTAAGCAGAATAATGCCTTGATGTGCCTCGACAATTCGACGAGCAAGATACAGTCCTAAGCCACTACCAGAACTCTTATGACTGCCTTGGCGAAATCGTTCAAAAATGGTAGCTTGTTCTTCAGGGGGAATACCTGGGCCTGTATCCGCTATTTCAATTCTAATGTAGTCAACGGAATTGGATGTTTCAGAGAACTGAGATTGATTACTTTTGTTGAACTGGCGTTGAGAAGTAAAACGAATAGTAATAGACCCGGAGTCGGTAAATTTGATTGCATTTCCGATGAGATTGGTAAATAGACGATGCAACTCCAAGCGATCGCCCATCACTGTGTTTGTGCTTGACTCTTCAGTAACGTCCAAATTTAGGGAGAGTTTTTTATCTTGAGCTAAGGGTGACAATTCTCCAGTCACTTCATCTAGCAATTGACCCAGATTAACTGGTTGAAACGCCAAACTTTTGCGACCCGCTTCAAAACGATAAACTTCCAATAAGGTATTGACCATAGAGAGCAGGTTGATATTGCTACGCGCCATGATGGTGATTACTTCCTGCATTTGCGGTGATAATGTTCCCAACGCCCCTTGCTGAAATAGCATTAACATACGATCGGCAGCTACCAAGGGAGTGCGTAAGTCGTGGGTGAGGCGGGAGACAAAATCTTCTCGCTGACGGGCAATTTCATCACGTTCATCCATACTATGCTTCAAACGTAGGAGCGATCGCACTCGTGCCAGCAATTCATCTACTGTTACAGGTTTGCGGATAAAATCATCAGCACCCAAGTCTAATCCGTGGGCGACATTGGGCGTATCGTGGGCAGTGATCAGTAGTATGGGGATATATAGCGGCAATTTCATATCTCCACGAATGTGCTTGGTAACTTCGTACCCGTCCATACCTGGCATCATCAAATCCAGTAGAACTAAGTCACAAGGAGAAGCTTTCAATTCAGCCAAAGCTGAAATACCATTTTCTGCGGTGCTAATGGTATAACCTTCTTCCTCCAAAATAGTTTTGATCAAAAACACGTTATCAGGAGAGTCATCGACAACCAGAATTTTGTCAGAGCGAAAAGATTGTGAAGTCATATAGATGAAAGGTACGGGGGAAAAGTAAATTTTTGATAAGGCTAGCTGTATTTGTAACAATTTGTCTAGCTATATGTGTATGAATCGTTCTCTTTTGTTGGCTCAGGCAGAGACTTTAAAGATGTTTTGAGCAAAATCCAATCAAGATAGAGTATAAGAATCTGCATTTTCAGAAAGTGGTTGAGACATTGAAAGCTTTCATCCCTCAGCAGCCATGCCCAGATTTTTTTCAGCAATAGCACTAGGATAACTTCAATAGATTTCTTGAGACTTAGAGTAATTAATATTTCTAACATTGCGATCGCCTCAGTTGCTTGACTGAGTTCAATGTTGCAATTTTGTTTTGTATTTATTTATTTGACTTGTTGTGACTTAGATTGACATATCTTGACTACCCACAAAACTATATAAATGCAAGCTAGACTGAGCTTTAAGGCGATTTCACATTAGGTATATGTCGTTACCAAGAGACTTTATGACACAACTAGAGCAATCTAAAACTTGCTGAAATTCTGCTGTGGAAAGAATTGCGATCGCACTTTCACCAGAAAGTAGGCGATTCGCTCATTCTCTAGAAGCGAGATTATCTAAAACTTGCTGGAATTGTGCTGTGTAAGGAATAGCGATCGCACTCTTACTATAAAACAGGCGATCGGCGTGTTATGCCAATACATCGGCGTGTTATGCCAATACATCGGCGTGTTATGCCAATACATTGGCGTGTTATGCCAATACAT
>NZ_JAVRCI010000052.1:31956-50066 GCF_034530835.1 Nostoc sp. DedQUE12b
TATGCCAATACATCGGCGTGTTATGCCAATACATTGGCGTGTTATGCCAATACATCGGCGTGTTATGCCAATACATCGGTGTGTTATGCCAATACGTTGGCGTGTTATGCCAATACGTTGGCGTGTTATGCCAATACGTTGGCGTGTTATGCCAATACGTTGGCGTGTTACGTTAATGCATCAGAGCGATCGCTCATTCTCCTGACGTGAGATTATCTAAAACTTGCTGAAATTCTGCTGTAGAAGGAATTGCGATCGCACTTTCACCAGAAAGTAGGTGATTCGCTCATTCTCTAGAAGCGATGCCAACTCTTTTGGCAAAACCATTATCCTCTTTCCAAGGATTATCGTAATCAGTAAGTTGCTCGGTCATGAACTAAAACAAAAAGTACCTCTGTGCCATTGGTAAAACTGTCGCAGGTTCACAAATCAGCAACTCACCATCGGCCCTAACTTGGTATGTTTCTGGATCTACTTCAATGTGGGGTAGTGCATCATTCAGCTTCATATCCCGCTTACTCAATTGGCGTGTCCCAGAAACTGCAACTGCTGACTTTTTTAAACCTAGCTGATGAGGAATTTCTTTCTCTAAAGCTGCTTGGGAAACAAAAGTTAATGATGTGGCATGACGCGCACCTGCAAAACTACCAAACATCGGTCGCATATACACTGGTTGCGGTGTGGGAATACTGGCGTTAGCATCGCCCATTTGCGACCATGCAATCATCCCGCCTTTAATCACTATCTCTGGTTTCACGCCAAAAAACGCGGGACGCCACAAACACAAATCTGCTAATTTTCCCTCTTCCACTGAACCTACATATTGAGCAATTCCATGAGCGATCGCAGGATTAATCGTATACTTAGCAACATATCTTTTTGCCCGAAAATTGTCTGCTTTTTGCTCAGTTCCTTGTGGGTTAAGAGTTCCCCGTTGCACCTTCATTTTGTGAGATGTCTGCCAGGTGCGAATTATCACTTCGCCCACTCTTCCCATCGCCTGGGAGTCGGAAGAAATCATGCTAAATGCGCCTAAGTCGTGCAAAATATCTTCAGCAGCAATGGTTTCTCGACGGATGCGAGATTCGGCAAAAGCAACATCTTCAGCGATCGCAGGATCAAGGTGATGGCATACCATCAACATATCCAGGTGTTCGTCTAAGGTGTTGACGGTGTAAGGGCGTGTCGGGTTGGTAGAAGATGGCAGAACGTTAGCTTGGCCGCAAACTTTGATGATATCTGGTGCGTGTCCTCCGCCTGCGCCTTCGGTGTGGTAGGTGTGGATGGTGCGATTCTTGAAAGCGGCGATCGTATCTTCAACAAATCCAGCTTCGTTCAGAGTATCAGTATGAATCGCTACTTGCACATCGTATTCATCGGCAACGCTGAGGCAAGTATCAATTGCTGCGGGTGTGGTTCCCCAGTCTTCATGTAGTTTTAACCCCATTGCACCGGCGGCTACTTGTTCTACAAGTCCTTGGGGTTGACTAGCATTACCTTTGCCCAAAAATCCTAAGTTGACAGGAAAAGCATCAGCAGCTTGTAGCATTCGGTAAATATTCCAAGGGCCGGGGGTGCAGGTAGTGGCATTTGTACCTGTAGCTGGGCCAGTACCGCCGCCAATCATAGTGGTAATTCCAGAAGCGATCGCAACTTCAATTTGTTGGGGACAAATAAAATGAATATGGGCATCGATACCGCCAGCAGTGAGAATCATTCCTTCACCAGCTAAGGCTTCAGTACCGGGGCCGATAATAATATCTACATTATTTTGAATATAAGGATTTCCGGCTTTACCAATTTTGAAAATCTTGCCATCTTTAATGCCGATATCGGCTTTGACAATACCCCACCAATCGAGAATTAAAGCATTAGTAATTACTAAATCTACAGCACCATCGGCGTTAGAAATGGGGGATTGTCCCATTCCGTCTCGGATGACTTTACCGCCGCCGAATTTCACTTCGTCGCCGTAGGTGGTGAAATCTTGTTCAACTTCTATAAATAATTCTGTGTCTGCAAGTCGGATGCGATCGCCTACTGTTGGGCCATAGGTTTCGGCGTAGGCGCGGCGATCCATTCTGTAAGGCATAATGCACTTTTAGTAATCGAGGTTCAAATCGAGTTTAAACACAAAGGGGCGCAGAATACTGTAATAAAAAGTTAAAAAAGAGGAGTAAAACTTGGCTAAGTACAAAGTCACTGTGCGTATAACAGGTGAAGATTACGAAGAAATACGCGGCTTATTTGGGAAAGTTACAAGAAAAGGCACAATGGCAGAAATCACCGTGGAAGTCAACGATCCAGAAACAGCTAAATCTAACGTAAGTCAACTACTGGGTGCGCTGCGTAATCGTTTCCCTCTTTTAGGGGCTACAAAACTGTAATTCAGTTTGTATATTGACTTAACAAAAACAAACCTGATATAAAAATTTACGCAAAAATGTAAAGGCGCTGAGAATCACTCTGCGTCTTTAAACTTTTGCCTGAAATTTCATATTTAAAATCAGCCAGTTTCGTAGTGACTGCCTTGAAAGCTAAGTGATCGCATTTTTCCACAGCTCGGATAATTTGGGTTTATGCTATAAATGAGCGTTGTTGGAGGCTTAGACAGAATGACCCTAGCAGACCTAATTCCTATAGCTCGAAAGCTTTCTCCATCAGAAAAGCTCAAGCTAATTCGCATCCTTGCCGAAGATTTAGATACAGTCGAGGATATTTCTCCATTGGAACCCTCCAAAACCTACGATTTACCTACTCCTTATAATAGCTTTGGGGCTGGTGCAGTCATGATGGAAGCACTCAACTCACAAAATTCCAGTCATTAAGCTGTATGCGGTTCAATTATTCGACTACAAATTCCACTCAAAACGAATTTGATAGTTTACCCAGAATTCCCCTAGTTTTAAGTCGAGAAAATCACAGCATAGAAGCAAATGGTTTAGTTGATAGCGGTGCTACTGTCAATGTTATGCCTTATGAACTAGGGCTTCAGTTGTGTGGGATTTGGGATGAGCGTAAAGCTATTATTCAATTGGCAGGAAATCTCAGCAATCAACCTGCCATACCATTTTTCGCAAGGGCTGAAATTAGCAATCTTCCACCTGTGCAGTTAGTATTTGCATGGGTAAGCAGTCTTAACGCTCCTTTAATTCTTGGACAAACTAATTTTTTTTGGAATTCGATGTTTGTTTTTATCGTTCCAAATTGGAGTTTGAAATTAAACCTATTCAATAAGCTTTTTTAAACGCAAAGGGACGCTAAGGGAAGCACAGAGGTACGCAGAGGTTTTTAGAGGTTTCCGTTAATTTTGGAGTTGAAGCCGTAGACTTGGCGAGTACCAACGAGGGGGATTAGAGTTATTTCTTTTTCGTCGCCTGGTTCAAAGCGAACTGCGGTTCCTGCGGGGATATCGAGGCGCATTCCTCGCGCTTGTTCTCTGTCAAAGTTTAAAGCGGTGTTGACTTCATAAAAGTGATAGTGGGAACCGACTTGTATGGGGCGATCGCCTGTATTTGAAACTTGTAATTTTATAGTTGGACGACCAACATTTAATTCAATTTCACCTGCTGGTGTGATAATTTCTCCAGGAATCATAATAAATTAAAATTTACAAAATTAACGAATGGGATTATGTACTGTTACTAACTTTGTGCCATCAGGAAAAGTTGCTTCTACCTGTACTTCATGAACCATTTCTGATATTCCTTCCATGACATCATCCCGCGTCAATAGAGTTGTACCATAACTCATTAATTCAGCTACAGTTTGCCCATCCCTTGCACCTTCTAAAATAGCTGCGGAAATATAAGCGATCGCTTCAGGATAATTCAGTTTTAAACCCCTTCCTTTACGTCTTTCTGCTAATAAAGCAGCAGTAAAAATTAATAACTTATCTTTTTCCTGCGGCGTAAGTTGCATTCGTACTTCCTCCTCTGTGGTTCGTTTAAATCTGCCACACTCTTGGTATACAATTACCACGATTCAAGAAAGAAACTCGCAGCATCTGCCAAACATCAATAAACCAGTTTCTCACCTCAGATGTGGAAGAACCGCGATATCGACACAATAATCCATGTTGTAACCGACTAACACCCGCTTCTCCTTTCCCATCCCATAAATTTCGCGTTTTTTCGACAATTTCTGCTGAAACTACACCACCAACCCAAACTAGACTACCTACAATTGGTTTTCCAGCCAAGCCGTGGGGACTGTGAAAAATTTCTTCGCTACCCCGTAACCATTGCCGATCAATCCATAAGGGAACATCTCGCTGCCAAATTTCCGTGTGCGATCGCCATTCTCCTTGCAAGAATTTCTCTCCTCTAGCACTGCGACCAAACCGGGTAATTTCCCAGCCTAACCAACTGCCCCCGGTTGCTAATTCTACCCGTAAATCTTGCCGATAAATCGCGTCGTTAAATAAAATTGTCTCTTGCGGCAACCACTCTAAACAAGCGCCAGCGTCAACTTGCATTTGGATGGTTTGTCTAGCTTGTAAGCCATTACTGCGATATATCTTGCTTGCAGCAGCTGTAGTGATTAAGGCTTGGGCTTGCGGTTGGAGGTGGATGTTAGAGGATAAGCGATCGCCTCCCACCATTCCCCCGGCTGTGTGTAAAATTACGCTATGACAAACTTTTTGCCCTTCTGGATAAAATGGGCGTTGTACCTTCAGGGGCGCTTGTTGGCGATCGTAAATTAATTGGGTTTTACCCTGGCGATCGGCATAGACTAAATTAAGTTTGCCATGCCAACCTTCTGCTACTTGCGGATTGCAGGTCATTTATAAATTCAAGATTAAAGTTCAGATATCTTATATTTCTTTAATATATTCTCTGTTACTTTGCCTGCAATTCATCATAATTTTTTCGCCAATATTACATAATCATCTAATGTATGAAGTTTATCCCTAAACAATTTTTCTAACCATGAGAATCTTGCGCCTGATTTTTGAATCTCTTGCAATAGTTGGACTGCACGTCGGATATCCCCGCGTTTTCAAGAGAATTTTAACTGCTGACTTTGCCACCGATTTACGATAAGATTATTCATAACCAAATCCCTCTTTGCCTTCCATAATTTCTACACCTGGAAGCCGAGAAACTAAGTTTTGCTTAAATTTCATATAACTTAATTTCTCATCCTCATACCACCAAGCGTATTTTTGCTTAATTTCTTCAGCTTCTTGACGAGTTGATGCTACAAGAGAACGACTCTGGCTAGAATGGAAAGATTGAATTACAATCCTATCGGCAATGGCTAGTTTTTCAAAAAAAGCAGCTTCATCAGTTGCTAAAGTAGGAAGTAGAGGGGTAATAGTGATAGTAATTTTAGGAAGAAAACCTTTAAAATAATCAATACTTTGTTTTATTTTAGTGATAGCATTTAGTCTGGCTTTAATACTGGGCGATCGCGGTTCAAAATCTTTTCTCACTAATTCGCTCCCAGTGGGAATACTCATATTAATTCGCAATCGCTTAAATCGTTGTAAATAATCAAAATCTCTAGTAATAATTGGGCTACGAGTTTGAATCACCAAAGTTGGAGTTGGATAACCGTCAATCCCCATATCTAGCATTACCTCCAACAACCGACGAGTCAGCTGATGTTTAGACTCAAGTGGTTGATAAGGATCGGTAACGCTACTCATGTATATACTAGGAGGAGTCTGAGGATTTTTTTCATACCATTTTTTTAATTCTTTCGCTAAAATCTCAGCAGAATTTTCCTTAAAAATTACCCATTTACCCCAATCTTGGCGCATTTGAGCATTAGGGGTAAATGCAGCAGCATAGCAATAACTACAACCGTATTGACATCCCCTGTAAGGATTTAGAGTAAAATCATAATTACCAATAAAGCCAGTAGCTTTTGTTAAGAGTGATTTCGCATTTTGGGCATAAACATTGACATCTCCAAATTTTTCTCTAACTAATTTGGTAGGAATGCATTCGCAATAACCTTCATATTTTGGTTGTGCCATGTGAATCCTGATATTTATTGAGAGGGAATTAACACACCCTACTTATTATGATTCTCATTTTTACTTTTAAATTGCTTTACCAAGGTGTACCAATATCTGCTGCTACGAGTTGTGAATTTTCACCTAATCCTTCCAAGATAATATTAATCGCATCTGCGGGATAAGTTGGTCGATATTTTACATAATCCTTTGCTCTGTCAGAAAATCGGTTGAGTGGGTTTAAGGTATGTAAGGAGATTGTTTCAGGATTAATTTTGCTCATGGGTTTTTATGGAAAAGTAAAAATGAACCATTGGGATAGTCTTGTTCATTTGGTGTTAATTTACCTTTATCAATTAAAGAATCAATGACTTCTTGCGTAGCCACTAATTCTTCTTCAGAAGTTACGGGACGAGGAAGAAAAAATTTGAGTAATTCAATATACGTTTTAGTAATAGGTGTTCCAGGGGTCTTGCCATATATCTGAGCAGGCAAGTTTGTGCATTAGAGTGCTTTTCCCAGAATTTAACAAGTCTTGCACAACTGATAATGTGCATAAATTTTTAGTACATAGTATTTTTTCATGTGAGTGTTTATTGATCGAACACGAGATTATATTAGCAACTTGCGAAGTTAGGGTGGGGATTAAAATGCCCACCCTACTTACCTAAACTAGCGCTGGTGTATTCACACGCTTAACTTGAGGTGTTGCAACCATCCTCATTCCAGCGGGTGCGGCTAAAGTTAACCCACGGCGCACAGGACGCACAGGACGTTTATTCATTCGCGAAACTTGAAATTCTGACAAAACAGTTGCCAAGACGATTTTCATTTCATACTGGGCAAATGCCATCCCTATACAGCGACGATTACCGCCACCAAAGGGTAAATATTCATAAGGTGAATATTGTCTTTCTAAAAAGCGTTCTGGTTTGAACTGTTTGGATTGTGGGTAAACTTCTTCCCGATGATGCGCTAAATAAATGCTAGGGACTATTGCTGTTCCCTCTTGCAGTTCGTAGCCCATAATTGTAATTGGGGTCTTTACTATCCGCGGGAAAGCAGTCATGACAATTGGGTAAAGTCGCAATGTCTCTTGGCAAACTGCTGTCAAATAAGGCAATTTACCTACACTACTCAAATCGTGGTTAACTCCAATGGTGTTGAGTTCCTTTAGCAACTTCTCACGCACCTCTGGTAAACGATCAATCCAGTAAAAAGCCCACGTCAATGCTGAAGCGGTAGTTTCATGTCCCGCAACTAGCAGTGTCATTAACTCGTCGTGTAATTCTTCATCTGACATCCCTTGACCATCGTCGTAACGAGCCGCCATCATCAAACTTAGGATATCTTGGCGATTTTGATCGGCTTGGTCCCGACGTTCTCGAAGTAAGCCATAAATCAGTCGATCGATTTTTTGCCGTTGTTGCAGAACCCAACCCCACGGACTCCACGCACCGAAATCTTTTTGCATGAACTGGAAAAAGAAGGCGCTGGACATTATGGGCGAAGTGATAAAGTCTAATAAGTCACTTAGCGATCGCCTCAGTTCTTCAAACAGCTGTCCATCATTCAAACCAAATACAACCCGCAGAATAACACGCAAGGTAATTTCTTGCATCGACTCACGGATCTTAAAAGGCTTACCAATTTGCCATTCATTAGTCACCTGTCGGGTTATTTCCCGAATTTCCTCGCCGTAAGCCCGCATCCTTTCGCCATGAAAAGGAGGAGCTAAGAGTTGGCGTTGGCGCTGGTGGCGATCGCCATCCGCTAACATAAAAGAGCGATCGCCAAGTAAAAATTTTAGTCCTGTGTTCCCCCTCCCAACCTCAAAATGACTGGAATCAGCAGTAAAAATCTGCTCAAGTGCTTGGGGTTGACTAAAATACACAAGATGGTTATCAGAGCGACTACTCCTGATCGTAAAAGTGTCACCGTAGATTTGGGCAAAATCATCCACATATTTCACTGGCTGAGTAATAAACTTGATCATCCTCAGCCAGCGCGGCATTTGAGGCCCATCAGGCAAATTGTAAGTAGTTGTCATAGAACTTTGTGGAGTTGATGGCTTCTGAATTTTATTGTTACGACTTTTCATGTTACTTAAGGTTACAGAAAGCGGTATATTCATGATTGGGGACTAGAGACTGGAAACTGGGAACTGAAAAGAAGATAAAGAGGATAATAATAACTCTTGTACAGACGCGATTAATCGCGTCTCTCCTAACTCAGCACTCAGCACTCCTAACTCAGCACTCAAGAGGCAGCATCGGAAGTAAGCAGTGCCAAAAATCATCGCTATTCTCAACGGTAAAGGAGGAGTCGGTAAAACGACTACCGCAGTCAATCTGGCTGCAAACTTTGCGAAGAAAAAAAAGGTGCTGCTGATTGATGCAGATATTCAAGGTTCTGCCAGTTGGTGGTTTGGGCGCAGTCAGCAGGGAATGGGATTTGATTTATCTCAAGAAACCGATCCCGCACTTTTAAGTGATTTAGCAAAGATAACAGGTTACGATTTAGTAGTGGTGGATACACCTCCCGCCCTGCGCTCTGAAGCATTAGTGGCGGTAGTTGCGATCGCAGATTATCTAGTTTTGCCTACACCCCCATCTGCAATGGATTTAGCAATCCTCGTGGAAACAGTCAAGGAAGCCGTCATCCCCTTGGGAACCCCCCATCGGGTATTGCTCACCAAAGTCGATACGCGCAGTCTGGGGGAAGCGCAAGAAGCAAAAAATACTCTTACTCGCTTAGGTATTCCTACTTGTAATACCTTCATCCGTGCCTATAAAGCTCATGAACGAGCGGCACTCGAAGGTGTAGCGATTACTCAATGGCGAGGTGGAAACGCACGGGAGGCGGAATTAGACTACCGCCGTGCAGCTGATGAATTACAGCGTGATTGGAGAAAATAATAATGGCTAGGAAACAAAGTCTCTCTGACTTACTACAAGAAGAGGCGCAAAAATTTACACCCCCAGAAGGTGAATCTGCGATCGAAGTTACAGCAGAAAAAATTGTCGAAGAACAAGCTTCAGATGATGAGGAATCGTTAGGACAACCACTTGAGCCAACTTCTACTAAGCGCACAAGTCCCACGAAAGCTGATTTAGAAGCAACTGTCAAAGAGTTGACAAGTAATCTAGAAACAAGCCACAAAAAAGAAGCATCTCTTGAACAAGAAATTACTGATTTGCAATCAAAATTATCTAAACAAAAAACTTTTGTATCCGAACAAAAATCATTACTAGAACAGCTAACAAAAGAACTTGATGAAACCAAAAAAACAGCACTGCAACTTGCAGAAGCAAATTCCCAGCTTATAGAAGAAATTAATTCTTTAAAACAAAAAGCAGGACAAAAAGCAGAAGAAAAATCTAAACTTGTTGTCAAAGAAACGAGCGCGATCAAACCAGTAAAAGACCACTACAATCCACTTAACTACAAAAAATCACATCGGTCATCGGAAACACTAGCTCAAAATCAACCACAAAATCAACCAAATGAGTATCCTGAAAGTTCTAATGAGATGTGGTTACTTGACTAGAGTCAGTTAAAGGTTAATGGTACAAATCAAAATCTATGGCACTGCTTCATTTATCTGTCATTCTCGCAGTGCCATTTCTGACACAATTCATTCTTGTGTTGTTGAAGCTTTAGTATATCCTCAAGACAAGCGTTTCCATCGGTTCTTTCCTCTCGAACCCGATGATTTCATCTACCCTTCAGGACGTTCAGAGAAATACATCATCATTGAGATTAGTATGTTTGAGGGACGCACTATTGAAACGAAAAAGAAATTAATTAGGTTGTTGATTTCTGGCTTATCTGAACAAGTTGCAATTGCACCTATAGATATAGAAATCACGATTACAGAAACCCCAAAACACAACTGGGGTATCCGGGGAACAACAGGAGATGAATTAAACCTAAATTACCAAGTGTAAGTGTAAATTTTTGGAGCTTGTAGGGTGGGCATTATAATGCCCACTTTAATGCAAGACAGTTTTGCGTTAGCGTTCGCGTTGGCGAAGCCTCTCGAAGAGAAGCGTCTCGTAGAGAAGCTCACCGGAGGTATCGCTCTAGCTACATTCCCTAAAATTATGTGAAAGTAACACGATTAAAGAAAAAAATAGTAGCTATGACAGAAGCCATTAGCAACAGTTGAAAAGCTTTCCAGATCGCCGTTACAGAAAAATTATTGAGAGTTGAGCTATCTTTCAACTCGAAAGTCTAAAATATGCTTTGCGGTGATTTGTGGTTGTTCCAAGTGTGGGAGATGACCACAATCTTGAATCCACGTGAGAGTACTATGTGGAATTGCCCTTTTAAATCTCATAGCATCCTTAGTACCCAAAATTCTATCAGAATCGCCCCACAAAATTAGCGTTTGTTGCACAATTTTTGATATAGCTGTGAATCTAAAAGCACTGTAACCACCACTTTTAGTGAATGAAATTACAGCTTGATGCCAACTCGGCATTTGTAAATGTAATGCTCCACAACATAACGCATCAATAGAGGCAAGAGTTTGATTTTTATATCCAATGCGAGAAACGCGATCGCGCACCTTCATATTACTCAAAAACTGAGTTGCTAAATAATCTAATGGGGGAAACATGAATTTGCTCAATGGCGAACCACCCGCTAACCCCGCACTATCAATTAACACCAGCTTTTTGACTGCTTCTGGATAAGCCAGTGTAAAATCAATCGCCGTCGCACCCCCCATTGAAGCGCCCACTAAAATTACAGGTTGGTTAATTAGGCTTTTCCAGAAATAATAAAGATGGGTTTTAATCGCTGTTGGGCTATAGGCAATTCCAGAAAGTCTATCTGTAAACCCAAAACCTAATAAATCCACTGCCCAAGTTTCATTATCTTCAGAAAGTAGTGGCAAAAGCCGCCGAAATTCTAATACAGAACTGTCAAAGCCGTGAATTAATAAAATGGGAGTTCCACTACACCCTTGCTTGACAAATGTTGTAGTAACTGGTTGATTAGTTAAAGGAGTAGCGATCGCAGTTGTTTGAATACTCCGAGCTAGTGCGATCGAAGTAAGTTCTGTGAGTTGCTCAACTGCCGTAGGAAGAAAATTCGGAAACATAAATTTCAGTTTATCGTACTAGCTTGCTTTCACCCATAACTGATTTTGTTAAACGATAAAGTTATACAACCTAAGATGCTCAAGTATTATTTGTAATATATATATAAAATATAAGCTAGGGAATATTAAAATATTCTAACTCCCACAGACGCGACTAATCGCTTACAGGACAGACACAATTAATCGCATCTCTACTCTCCAAAAAAAATATGGCATCAAAGAAAGTTTTCCAAAATGTCAAAATTGGGACTAAAGCCACGTACAATTAAAATCGCTTATCCCTTAATCCAGGAGCTAATGCCATGCCAATGGCGGTTGGCGTAATTGAAACTTTAGGTTTTCCGAGTGTCTTAGCAGCAGCAGATGCAATGGTAAAAGCTGCCGCAGTTACAATTGTGTATTATGGTCAAGCGGAAAGCGCTCGCTTGTTAGTCGCCGTCCGGGGACAGGTTTCTGAAGTAAATAGAGCTGTTGAAGCCGGAATCGCGGCTGGAGAGGAAGTAAAGGTTGGTACAGTAATTACCCACTACATCGTTCCCAATCCTCCAGAAAATGTCGAAACCATATTGCCAATCCATTTCACTGAAGAATCAGAACCTTTCCGCATCTTCTAAGCAATTTTGCTATCAAAATCTGTAGCGAAGCTTCGTACAATTAACTTGTAGCCCCCAGTTTGTTCATACAGGAGATTAATAATGTCATTACAGGCAGTTGGAGCACTTGAAACTAAAGGTTTTCCTGCGGTGCTAGCAGCAGCAGATGCTATGGTAAAAGCTGGTCGAGTTACCCTTGTTGGTTATATCAGAGTAGGTAGCGCTCGTTTTACAGTTAATATTCGTGGCGATGTTTCTGAAGTAAAAGCCGCTATGGCTGCCGGTGTTGAAGCCGCAGAAAATGTTTATGGCGGTACACTTGAATCTTGGGTGATTATTCCTCGTCCCCATGAAAACGTTGAAGCTGTTCTACCAATTGCTTATACAGAACAAGTCCAAGGTTATCGAGAATCTGTAGAAAATCCCATTGTTAGATCGAACAATCGATGATTTAACCCCCTGCGGGGGAATTCAAAACAAAAACTTCCCATAGATGAATTTAAAGAGAAGTTTATTGTCAGGCTTCTGACTATCAAAACTTTAGAGAAATGCATTCCTCCTTTTTTTAGATTTGGCATAAGTTGAATTTTGAAGCAGAGGCAAAGCAAGAGTCAGAGTCAATAGTCAAAACCAATATTGACTGTTGACTATTGATTTTTCGGAATATAAAAGTTTTAAGAATAACTTACCAATACGAAATGTATATTTGTGACAGAAGCTAATTTAAAAAAAGAAATTTGCCTATCAATCCCTACTATCAACAATGGCGATCGCAGAATATTTGTGTGATGTTGAGGCGGGATACAATGATAGACATGGCTGAGACCCTTGTTTTTGTTAGATATTTTTAGTCTCAGCTTTTTTTTGTACTCTTTTTCCCTATTCTCAATAATTCTTTGTCTTCTATACCAAGTCAATTGCTCTTATTCTTTTCATGGCAAGCTTTTTGCTTTTGCGATCGCCGTCGAACTCACGTTAAATAGAATAGTGAGACTAATTCCACGCTATGCCGATAGTATTTATCTAAGATTTTATACAACGACTTATTAAACAACCTTTTACAGGCTGTTTTACGTATATAGCGTTTACTAATCACATGAGGTACATCATATTCCCCTCCTCGCTTGCGGGGAGGGGGTTGGGGGTGGGGTTCTTGTACCTCACTCAACTGAGAACCGCTGTATACGCTTAAGCAAAATCATAAAAGATTACAAAGATGGACTGAACACGATTCAGTTAAAGCCCAATCCTCCTTGAAAAACAGAGAATTAAGCCAATTTATCAGAGGAGTTAGGAAATCTTTAGATCCAAATTTCATGAACACTAGGTATATTGAGATTCAACTAAATATTTTACTACGTAAGGGTTTGTACATAGTTGAAACTTATACTGGTGAAATAACGTCCAACTTTGAGTTAAATTAGATTCGTTCCTCGGATCTGTTACAAAATGTCAGATTTACCCAATCCATTTTGTGAAAGGTGTATCCTCCACACTTTAAGCAGAGTTCTGTTCTCAACTAAAAAACATAACTTTACAAAAAATTTAAATTGGCATAATGCCCCAAATGCCTGATATATATTGGTTTTTGACTTTTTGAAGTAAAAGCAAAGCATCAATGTAGAAATTTCTGCATAATTTTAATGAATTCAGACGTAATAAAAGTAGAATCACTGAGCTATTTTCATGAAATTCATGAAATTCGTGAAATCTGGGGCAGCTGCCAGTTAAACAATTAGGTGGGACGAATGGGGGTTGTGATGCAAACTTCAAAATTGAGTTTCGAGGAATGCAATCTCACTATGACAATAAATGTGGAAAAACTGGCTCTAGATTGGCAAAAGCGTTTGGCTGGGGAATGTCCAGACCAAAATGAAGCCGCGAGGCAAAGCATTATTCTCTGGCTGTTGGGATCTGACTCAAAACGGTTCGATCTGTATAATCCTAAAGAATTTGATATCGCCAAGCAAGCGATGGAATATCGCTGGAGGATTTTACGTCAACGCTACTTGGGGCTGGGGCGAGAACGTGCTTATCGCAACTTGATAACCCGATTGGGGAGTTTAGTAACATTACGGAATAAGATTCAGACTTGGGTTTCCCTCAGCCGCGATCGCCAGCGCAGTGTGATGGATGTATTACAAGAAGTACTCCAAGAATTACTCCAAAACGACAGCCAGATGCAACAGCAAATGGCTGATATTGCCAAATATACAACCGATAGAAGATTGGGAGATGCTCTGTTATTTGCCAGTTTAGAAGAATATTGTCTGCGGCCAGTACGGAATCAACCCCTATTAGCTTACCGATTTGTGAATTATTTGCGTCGCACTCAGCGCGGTGGTTTAACCCAAGTGCCAGGGCGTGATTTGGTTCGACTAGTGTCAGAAGAAGTTCTCACAGACGACAGTGACAATCGAGTTAACTTAGTCGATAGTCAGGCGATCGCAGAATATCAAGAAGCACAACAAATAGAGGAACAACAGGTGCTGCGCCAGACAGTACAAAAAGAATTTGAAAATTATTTACAAGAAAATCTCGGCGCAGAAGCAGTGGAATGGCTACAGCTGTATCTGCAAGGTAAATCCCAGGAAGAGATCGCCAAAAGGCTGAATAAGCAAACTAAAGAAGTCTACCGTCTGCGAGAAAAAATTAGTTACCATGCTGTACGTGTTTTTGCCCTCAAAGGTAAACCAGAACTCGTAGATAGCTGGCTCTCAATTTCCTTGCAAGAACATAACTTGGGATTAACGCAAAACCAATGGGAGCAACTGGATGATAAATTAACTCCTCTAGGGCGGCAGATCCTAAATTTGCGGAGAGCGGGTAATTCAATAGAAGCCATAGCTCAACAGTTAAAACTCAAAACCCATCAAGTACTAGGCGAATGGACCAAAGTCTATCTTGCAGCCCAAGCTTTAAGAACCCAGGAGTAGCCTGTAGTGGGAAATTCAGCATGGGGGAGTGGGGAGCAGCACTTCGGCTCTTTTCGACTTCGCTACCTCGGCTCCGCTTCCATCAAGTGACTTATATTGAGCTTGTCCTGAGCGTAGGCGTTGGCGTGGTAACAGAGCGTAGTCGTACCACTTGCCTACGGCACCCTTTGCGAACGTGGAAGCAAGCTACGCGCAACGTCTCGTAGAGAAGGGCATAGTCGAAGTAAGTCGAGATGCTCGGCACAAGTCAAGGTAAGTCGCTCAGTGGCCGAGCAGCAGGGGATACAAGGGCACAAGGAGATAAACAAAACTCAGCACTGGCTCAACCCTAGCTATCCGCTAACAGCACTCTTTTACCCAATTCTCAGTATTATCCCCAGTCTCTAATCTAAAATTCATCTTCTACTTACATTTACTTAAGTATATATAATTGAAATTTTAACAATCTAACAAAGTATCTTTATTAACTACCTATTGAATTAGAGGCAAAATATAAGTAAACACCAACGAATCAAATCTATGTTGTCTTCAAAGGGTGAACTAAATGATACAGCAGCAAATGGACAGCAAATGCTAACTGCCGCTCAAACTAAGTGGGAGGAAAAAGGCGATCGCGAACAAATATTCCACCTAATCGATCATCTTTTGTCCTTTGAAGCTTGCCTCTACCACCAAATTTTGCCCTTTGGATTAGAAGATAAAAACCTCTTGCTAGGCATGGTTCATCCACAAGAGAGCGAAGCCCTAGATTACGTTGGTCGCATTTTATCTTCTATCAATTGCACAATGGTGATTGAGGCGATCGCAGCCGATGCCCACCGCAGAATACTATCAGCCTACCTCAACCATAAGAATACATCTCAGCTCGATGCCCAACAAGTGCATCAGTCAACAGTGGACTTTCCCCCAACAAATAGTCCAGCTATGATTGCTGACACACCTAGCCCTTCCCTAAATGCCGACTCGGAATCTAATCAACAACCGATATTAATGGTGTTTCAGACACAAAAGCGTCAAAATTCTGGACAGCGGGTAGACTTGCCTCTTATCCCAGAGCTAGACCAATCATCTCAATCTACAACGTTCTTCACCCCTATTTCCAGAACTCAAGCGGAAGAGAATTCTGAAACCACATCATCAAACAATTTACCTATTTTTCCCACACAAGCTTCTGAGCTACTGAGTTCGATTGAGTTGCTAACGACACTACCACCAAAAAAATTACTAGAAGAATTACTAGGGCGAATCTTGGCTGGGGGAATTGGTCGGCTGTACTTAGAAAGACAAGCTTACGAAGGCAGAATACTGTGGAGTGACAATGGAGTTTTGCAGTCTGTATTAGAAAAACTGCCGCTCTCAGTTTTTCAAGGAGTACTGAATGAATTAAAGCGGTTTGCTTCCCTGCCTGTAGCCACGCTTGCAGAGCCAAAACAGGTAGAAAAGGAATACGTGTATCAAAAAAATCGCTTATTATTACGCTTACGAGTCATGCCGGGAATCTACGGCGAAGAGGCAACACTCCAAGTATTGCGGGGAGCAGCATTAAAATTCTATCAACAACAACAATTGACGCGTATAAGCCGCGATGCTTTAGGAATTTCTCAGCAACTAAGTATAAAGTTACATGAACTACAAGAACAACTTTTACTAAATCCTAGCCTTGATTCTCAGCAATTAGAGGCTTTAGTTACCCTGAATCAATTAGTGAAAAATTTAGACCAACAGATCAAAATACTGGCACTAGATAACAATCCACCAACAAAGAGTAAATCATCCGTCAGTAAGTGAAAACGCTGATTTCGTTAGCATACATAATTGTTATGTTGTAATGGAATTCTAGACTGATAAAGCTTAGAGATTCATCTCCAAATAAATACAAATTTTGCGATCGTCTTCTGAGTAAGATTACGGTTTAAACAAACTTAATAGTAGCAAAGTTAGTTTCCCCTCTTAAATCCTATTGTTGCAAATATTTCATGTTAACTGAGGTTTTTAGTGAACTTTTCCCCTTAATGAGTACAGCCAATCCACAGACTTTGGAATGGCTACTCAACGTTGCAATTGAACATGAATACCCATCTGGGCGAGCCGTTGTGATGGAAGATGCCTGGGGTAACGCCGTTTACTTCGTGGTTTCTGGTTGGGTCAAAGTCCGGCGTACCGTCGGGGAAGATTCAGTAGCTTTGGCAATTTTTGGGCGTGGTGATTTTTTTGGAGAAATGGCAATTTTGGATGAATCTCCACGCTCAACTGATGTCATTGCCCTTTCACCCGTGAAGTTGCTTAGTATCTCCAGAGAGCGATTTATTCAAATATTATTTAAAGATCCGCAGTTACATCACCGCATGTTGCAACTGATGGTGCGGCGATTGCGGCAAATTAACGTGCGCTTGCAAATGCGGTCTTCACCACCAGCAGTAAAACTCGCCCATACTCTAGTGACTTTAGGTGAAAGCTATGGTCAGGAATCAGACTTAGGAAGAGAAATTTTTAACATTCCCTTTAAAGATTTAGCAGAGGTGACAGAAATCGGTGTTGAAGAAACCACCAAAATCATGGAAAAGCTGCATGAAAAAGGGTGGATAAAAATTGATAGCGCCAACAACATTACTTATCTTGTGAACTTCAAACAGTTGATGAACTTGGCTGGCAAAGTGTGATTTTTTTATCCGATTCTCTATGAGACGCTCCACGTAGCTTGCTTCTTTTGGATGATGACGAACGAAAGACGGTTTGTGTGCGATGTTAAAAACAAATTTGTCATGATGGGAAAATTACCCATTGATTATTAACTCAGCACGCAAAATGACTGAAGCAACAGCAACTCGCCCCAACACCTACGCCCAAGAAACTGAGCCAACGATTCATTACCTGGTGGCAATGTCCCAACCAGAAACCCATCTGTTTGAGGTTACTTTACACCTTGCCGATTATTCCTCACCGATTCTCGATTTAAAACTGCCAGTGTGGACACCCGGTTCCTATTTAGTCCGGGAATATGCCAAGAATTTACAGGATTTTGAGGCTTTTGCAGAGAATAAGCCTTTAACTTGGCGGAAGATCGGTAAAAATCACTGGCAGATAGACAAAATAGATGTTTCAGAATTAACTGTACGTTACCGCATTTTTGCCAATGAGCTATCGGTACGAACAAATCACTTAGATAGCAGCCACGGTTATTTTAATGGTGCGGCACTATTTTTTAGAATACCTGGCTGGGATAAGCAACCTATTCGCGTCACCATCGTACCACCACAGCCGGAATGGCAAGTAACTACTGCTTTACCACCCGTTGGTGAAGAAACGAATACTTTCTTAGCTGGCGATTTTGATACTCTAGTGGATACTCCCTTTGAGATTGGTAGCCACCAATTGTATAAATTTGAGGTGTTAGGAAAACCCCATGAATTGGCAATCTGGGGACAGGGAAATTTCCAAGCCCAGCAGATGATTGCTGATATCCAAAAAATTATTCAGGTAGAAGCACAGATGTTCGGCGGTTTGCC
>NZ_JAVRCI010000053.1:0-37196 GCF_034530835.1 Nostoc sp. DedQUE12b
ACTCTACTACTGCGAAATTTTCTCTATGGAATCTATTACAATGGCTCTCTACAAAGTACTTTGGCAGTCAATACTGATAATGCTAATCGACCGCCAAATCATAATTTAGCAGATAATTCCATTTTGGAGATTGACTGGGACTTTTACGAACAACTGCACGCCAGTAATCACGGCATCGGTTACTTTGACCCTCGATGGCAGGTGTTGCGGAAAGAGCCTGATGGGACTATGGCGGTGACTAAAGGCGGTTTAACACTTTATGTTGAGCCAGACTGCCATCTAAAATCCAGCAAGAAATCTACCAAAGTAGGTGACATGGTAGCAATCTGGATGCCCAAAAATCGACTGCAAAATGGCTGTTACTTAGCAGTTAGCAATGTTGGACAGGAGCGGCAAAGTAACCCAGACGCCGATTTAGGAGCAGGACGAATCTACTTTAACTTTACGGCATCTGGTGCGATCGCTCTCATGGAAAGCTTGACACGGCAACTAAATGCAGCCTCGATTCCCTTTAGTTTTCAGGTTCTCCACAACCCTTCTGCATACGGACGCTATGATTCAGGGCTACTTTACTTTGAACTCCCTGACTATCCAGCAATCCGCACAATTCTTCAGACTGTTTATATCGAAAATCAATCCCATTTCCAGCCCGAAATTCCTTTGTTTACCAAATTTTTAGCTCCAGGATTAGGTTTAGCCGAAGAACCAACCCAAAAATTTGCGGCACAAGAAAGTTTTGGGATGAACCGTTGCCAAATCGTTGCAAATGCTTTGTTGGAAGCTTGGCAAAAAGGTAAAAATGCGATGGAGGAACGGATGAGGGTTATTGACCAACATTTTGCGCGGCATCTAATAGATTTGCAGCGTCCTTATCTCAATCCCAGTTCTGAAGATATATATAAACCGTTAAATTGATTGATTAATTGGGCATGGGGGCAGGGAGACAAGGGAACAAGGGGGTAAACAAAACTCCTAACTCTTAACTTCTAACTCAGGACTCAGCACTCAGCACTCCTAATGCCCAATATCCATTCAAAATTCCACAATAACTGGCACATGGTCGCTAGGTTGAGTTAACTTTCTCGGCGCGACATCAATAATACAACTTGTAGCGCGTTCATATAGGATGGGCGTGAGATAGTGATGGTCAATTCGCCAACCTAAGTTACGACGAAAAGCGGCAGAGCGATAATCCCACCAGCTATAATTTCCACCTTCTGTGGTGAATTTGCGAAAAGCATCGGCAAATCCCAGTTTCAGAATATCCCGTAAGGCTTGGCGCTCTGTTTCTGTTGCCATAATGTGATTTTCTGTACTCACTTGCTCGTGAATATCCTTATCTTCCAAGGCGATATTGAAGTCGCCACACACACAAATTGCGGATTCTGACAACACCAGCAATCGCAAATACTCGTGTAGCGCTGTCAACCAGCGCAGTTTGTATTCATATTTCTCCGTTCCTACCGCTGCGCCATTAGGAACATATAAGTTTACAATCCGCACGCCATCAATTACACCTGTAATCACGCGCTTTTGCTCGTCCCATTCGTGATGTAAATCTGGCAAAATCGCCCTAAACCCGCTACTGACATTTAAAAGTGGCTGGCGGCTAATCAGGGCTACGCCGTTATAAGATTTTTGCCCTGACATATAAAGGTTATACCCTAACTGCTCAAAAGGCGATCGCGGAAATTCAGCATCCACAACTTTGGTTTCTTGCAAGCAGAGAACATCAACAGGATTTAGGGTTAACCAATCGATAACCTGTTCTAGGCGAGTGCGAATTGAGTTGACGTTCCAAGTAGCGATTTTCATTAGTTAATTATCAGAATTTTTGTAAATTACTAATTACAAATTATGTAATTATTGTACAATTTCTTAATATTTATATTTTCTGTTATCTTTCCCAATTACCTTTAAATGAAGCTTTAATGGCTTGATCCCATTGAATATTTTAGTATTGTCAGCTACTAAATATTCAATTTTGTAAGTTCTACTACAAAACATTCTACCTCTTTATGATCCCCAAGACAGATGCAACAAATAATAGATAGCTATACGGTTAGAAGTGTAGCTCAGAGTTGACTTTTGCCGAGAGCCAGTTAGATTTGTTGGCAGAAAATTTGCGGTAGGGTTAACCGTTATTGCGCTTTTGATAGCCTGTAAGGTTAATTTAAATGTCAAAAGAGTAAGTACAAATGCTGTTTACTCATAAAATAATGATCTAGTTCATTATTGAGGACAATTTCATAGACTGAACCAGAAAAACTTATGAAAATCGCTCAAGTTGCCCCCTTATGGGAAAGGGTTCCACCTCCTAATTATGGAGGAATAGAATTGGTGGTGAGTCGCTTGACTGATGAACTTGTTCGTCGCGGTCATGAGGTAACTTTATTTGCCTCTGGTGATTCTCAAACTTTGGCTAACTTAGAAGCAGTTTATCCACGTGCATTACGCTTAGACCAAAATGTGAAAGAGTATGCAGTGTACGAAATGCTAGAACTAAGCCAAGTTTACCAGCGTGCTGACCAATTCGATATTATCCATTCTCATGTAGGAATTTCGGCATTACCTTTAGCGAGTTTGATAACAGTAACTGCTACAGTCCATACCCTGCACAATAATTTTACAACTGACAATCGTCACGCATTTAGCTACTACCAAAAGCAACCATACATCAGCATTAGTAATTCGCAGCGTCAAATCGACCTTAATTATGTTGGCACGGTTTATAACGGAATTGAGCTAGCGGATTACCCATTTGTAGCCCAACCATTAGAACCTTCATATTTAGCGTTTTTAGGTCGTTTTTCGCCAGATAAAGGGCCGCAACATGCGATCGCCATTGCTAAACAAAGTGGTTGGCGTTTGAAGATGGCAGGGAAGGTTGATGCAGTACACTCAGAGTTTTTTGAACAAGAGATTGTCCCTCACATAGATGGTAAGCAAATCGAATATCTCGGTGAAATTAACCATGCCCAAAAAACTGAACTTCTAGGTAATGCTGCCATCACTCTTTTCCCCATTAACTGGCAAGAACCTTTTGGCTTAGTAATGATTGAATCAATGGCAACTGGTACGCCAGTAATTGCCACGAATTTTGGCTCTGTGCCTGAAGTTATTGCCCACGGTAAAACAGGTTTTATCTGCAATAGCTACGCAGAAATGGCGGCAATGATTCCACCAGCTTTGGAACTCAATCGTCAAACCTGTCGAAAACATGTAGAAAATAACTTTAGCGTTAGCCAAATGGTTAACGGATATGAAGCTGTTTACAGACAAATTATAAAAGACCGCATAGAATCGAATGGCCGCATTCATGCAGCTAACATTCAGTTTTAATCAACTGCTTTTTTGACTTAGTTTAAAACAACAATTTTTTAAGGAGGACATTGGTATGAGTACGAGAGCCAACACTTGCCCATGCTGCGGTGGTTCCCTCCTGCGTCATGCCCGTCATGGTGAACTCTATTGGTTTTGCCTATCGTGCCGACAAGAAGTACCACTATTAACTGCTACTCGCCTGCCTAATGTGGAAACTCGGAATACCGGTGTGCTTCCCCAGCCAGCTGTGAATAGCTAGTTTTTGAATATATAAAACCTACTAAAAATCAATACTGATTTAGTTTAAACCTATCAATAAGCCTCAACTGGTAAAATCGGATGGAGCTAATTAATAGGTTTAAAGTTTTGTTAGCAGCGTTACTTTATGGTCAAGAAGATTTACGCCTAGAGGAAGTTTCTGACCCCACTCCGGCGGCTGGCGAAGTTGTAATGCAAGTGGGGACAGCAACAACTTGCGGTACAGATTTAAAAGTCTGGCGGCGTGGCGGTCATGCCAGGATGCTGATCCCGCCAACCCTGTTTGGTCACGAAGCGGCTGGGCAGATTGTTGCCTTGGGTGCAGGAGTGACAAATTGGCAAGTAGGCGATCGCATCGTCGCTAATAATTCTGCCCCATGCATGAAATGCTTTTTTTGTCAACGTCAAGAATATTCCTTATGTCCAAATTTGACCTGGAATAATGGGACTTTTGCCCAATACTTGAAAATTCCTGCACCGATAGTAGAACATAATTTATTGCAGATTCCCGATGAGTTGCCGTGGGAATTGGCAGCGATGACGGAACCTTTGGCTTGTGTGTTGCATGGTGTAGCGCGTTCTAATATTAAGCCCAAAGATAAAGTAGTCGTGTTAGGAGATGGGGCAATCGGGCTGATGTTTGTGGCGGCGTTGAGTGAGAAAGCTGAGGTTTTGCTGTGGGGAGGTAATAACCACAGACTAGAAATTGGTCAGAAATTGGGTGCAACCCAGACCTTTAATTATCATCAAATCCCGGATATTCCCAGTGTAGTGAAAGAACTGACCCAAGGGTGGGGCGCAGATGTAGTAATTGAAGCTACTGGTGTCCCAAGTGTTTGGGAAACTGCGATCGCTTGCGCCCGTCCTGGTGCAACAGTCAACTTATTCGGTGGATGTCCACGGGATACCAGCATTACCGTGAATACAGAACAGCTACACTATAGCGAACTTACCATCAAAGGCGTGTTTCATAATACACCAGAGTATGTGCGATCGGCCCTTGCACTCATAGCTAGTCGCAAAATTCCCTTTGAGTTACTTGTTAGCCAACAGCGACCATTAAAAGATTTAGAACAGGTGTTTTCTGATATGAAGGCGCGTAAAGTAATTAAGGTAGCAATGATTCCTTAATTTTTTGCAGGGTACAGCAGATGATCTGGATCTAGCCAAACAATGTAGAAAATCTCGTCAATAAAGAACCCATGAACCCTACCATGTTCATTTGAGGAGATGGAAAACTGATATGGTATGTCAACTAATTGTTCTTCATTTGGCAAACCAAATGCCCTCTCGCTGGTATCTTCCCACTTGATGGGATGACACCTGAGCGTACTGCTACGATTTACTAACAACTCTTGAGCCGTTAGGCTAGATAGAGCTTTTAACCGATCAAGCAAGGTCAGCCAGTAGATTATTTCTTTTTGGCTACAAGAAAATTTGCTGTTACTGTCCTGATAATATTTAAACGAAAAGCTGATGCCTTGAGTTGGCTTCAGCTTTGTTGGTCTAATACCTGATGTGCCGTCTTTGGCAATCTCAGTCTTCTTAATCCTTTTCTTCGACACGAGATCCGTAATACTCCTTCATCCACTGTTTCTGAATAACTTCGTTGGAAGCTTCATCAAGTGGTAGATTTCCTCTAGCCAAATTCCAGGGTGTCTCGGCATGAGTCATCTGTTCTAGTTCATAACCATCACAAGCAAAGTATTCGTGTGCAACCTCATCTAGAAACTCTTGAACCTCTTGGGGTAATTCTGGGTTAACATCTTCTAAAATTGGTTGCCATCCAAAAAGCCTATACTTCTGGTACAACGCAGGTATCACAGGGCCATGTATCCAGGCTTGAAAATCCTCTGGGAATAGAGGAGTGTCATTGAGTGCAAGATGCCAAGCCTGAGCGTAGTACACAAGCTTTTGCAGCTTTAGATTACTGATAAAAGAGCCTGTTTCATTTGCTAACCAGATAAAGTAATCTGCTACGTTAAAACATGACAACACTACAACCACCCCCTTCAGTATGCTAGATAATAGTTAGCTTTTATTTGCTCTAATACATCACCTTACAGAGTTATCACAGCAAGAGCTAGGAAGAATTTTTCTGCTTCTTATAGTTTAATTGAGCGATCGCTATAATTGCATCTCTACCAACTAATAATAAATTCTTATGGCAAACACTATTTCAATTACCGATTCTCTAGTTCCTAATCCCGTCCCTAAATCAACAATTATTCGTTTGGAGAATATCTATAAAATATATGGCAGTGGCGAAACTGAAGTCAAAGCACTTAACGATGTTAATTTGATTATCCACGAGGGCGAATATTGTTCAATTATGGGGCCATCTGGTTCAGGTAAATCCACAGCGATGAATATTATCGGCTGTCTAGACCGACCCACAGGCGGACATTATTACTTAGACAATATTGATGTGGCGCAAATGGATGATAAATCTCTGGCACATATCCGTAATAAAAAGCTGGGTTTTGTTTTCCAACAATTTCATTTATTACCCCAACTCACAGCATTAGAAAATGTGATGCTACCAATGGTCTATGCTAGTGTGAATCCCAAAGAAAGAAGCGATCGCGCAACAGAAGCATTGACGCGAGTAGGTTTAGCAAATCGCCTCAACAACAAACCAACTCAACTATCTGGTGGACAACAACAAAGAGTAGCGATCGCGCGTGCGATCGTCAATCGTCCCGTAGTACTCCTCGCCGATGAACCCACAGGCGCACTTGATTCGCGTACAACCCAAGAAGTCTTAGATATTTTTGGCGAACTCAATGCCAGTGGAATCACAGTTGTGATGGTGACACATGAACCAGAAGTCGCCCGTCAAACTCAGCGCATCGTTTGGTTCCGTGATGGTCAAGTAGTACACTCTAACCTCACCCCAGCCGACTTGAGTCAGTTAGCTGTCTCGTAGGTTCGTAAAGTCCGCAGAGGCGGACTTTAGTTTGTGTAGCCGCGATTTCTAATCGCCAAAGCTGATTACAAACTTGACGTTTTTCCAGTTTCTGCTTGTGTTTCGATTGGTTTAACATCGGTGTAACCCACTTCACCAGCTATTGTCCGAAACACTGACATTTGCTCTTCAAAATCTAGTCCTTCAATCTCGGAAAGCAGATCGTTAACTGCCTGACTTGGCTGGTAACTAGACGGTATTCCAACCACCGTATCTCCCATAGCTACCGCCCAAGCATACCAAACTAGCAGCTGGTTGTTTTCTTTTATCGCCCCATAAGCACGAGAATATTCTGTGTCTTTGCGGTTAACAATATCCCGCATAATATCTAGTTGCTGCTCATCGGATAATTTAAAGTAATCTCCTAGCAGAAGTGGTGCTAACTCTGGTTCAGCCGCAGCAGGAGCAGCAGGCGTGATCGAATCACCCATTTTTTTATAAACAAAATAGAACCAAGCTAATTTGGCATCAGTATCTAAGGCGTTAAACCTATCCACAAATTGTTGAGTTTCATTGCTCTGGGCTTGAGAAATAGTTTTATCGTAACTTGCAGTCATAAATTTGTTTCCAAGGAAATGTAATAGGCCAAACTAAGTCCTACCAGAGTTTGAGAATCAGATTCTACTATCCATAGAAATAGTTAAATTAATTGGAAATTCCAGGTTTAATCTACCTTTTAATAGAGGTAAAAGTCTCCCCCAGGAAGCAAGAAATCAGCACATTACTTCGCTATGCTAGCTTTAGCAATAAAAAATTTACCTAAGGTTTTAATTATGCCTGATGAAGAAGTGAAGCCCAATTTAAATGAAGCTTCCACCCAGGATGCACAATTAGCTGCTGAAAGCATAGCTAGTGGTGAAGAAAAAGCGCCAACGGTGGATTTTGATGCTGATTATGCAGCTGCACAAAAATTCAGCGTTAGTGAAGTTGATCGCACAGGTGAAGGTGCAGCAGCAGCTGATTCAGCTACTGCACCTAAATATCAAACCTCTAAGCCACAAGAGACAAAACCTCAAACACAGTCAACAGGCAATCCTGATGATTTTCTAGAGTCAGCAAAAGAAGTTGGGAATTATCAGACTGGGGATGCAACTAATGTCAGCGATGATTTAGTAAAACAAGCTTTAGAAAAGGGTGAACGGAAAAATTAATTTTTCCTAATATCTTCCTATTTGGTAAGATGGGTAATGTCACAAATATGAAAATTAAAATTCTCCCTATTGTTGGACATTGCCCACTCTACTGTTTTGAGCAATCGTCAATTGATAAGTTTTTTATGATCGACTTTTGACTATTTATTAATTAACGACTGTTCATAACTCCTAGTAGTTCGCTAGGTTGCTGAATTAAATAATCTGGATTTTGCTTGGCTAGTACTTCCGGTGAGTTAAAGCCCCAAGTCACTGCAATCACTTGGATATTTGCTTTTTTTGATGCTTCTATATCTCTAGTTTCATCTCCAACATAAATAACTTCTTGAGGTTTGAGTTGTTTTTGCCTCAAGACATTATTGATGATGGTTGTTTTGCCAAAAATTGTAATTCCTGAGTAGATAAAATCAAATAGGTAATTTAAATCATTGATTGTGAGAAATTGCGTGACATTTTCTTTAGAATTAGAAGTAATGATACCCAATTTATATCCTTGATTTTGGAGTTCTGTTAATGCTTCCTTAATACCCAGAATGGGCTTTAATTCTGGTATTTTGTTTTTTAATTCTCCTTTAACTTGTTTTACTAGAAAAGGGATTTTAAATAGAGAAACTCCTGAGTACTTAATGATTTCCCTAGATGTTAAGTTCTTGAGGAAGGCTAATTGTTCTGGGCTTATTTGTTTATAACCAAAGTCTCCAGCTAAACGATTAGCAATACTTACAAGGGCATCTACTGTATCAGCAATTGTGCCATCAAAATCAAAAATAATTACTTTCTGGGTCATTCTTCTGCCTGGATGCGTCAAGATTAGCTAGGGCGTTGCGTCGTAACATTTCTGGCTTAATCCGCCGCAAGGCAGATGCTGGAAATCGTTTATCCCACTCCCGATCTGAGATTTGGGCTAATTCTAGCAGGTGGGGAGCAATATTCCCAGGATTTGGCTGAAACTCCTCAATATCAGTTGTTTGGGCAAAACGTTGATTCCAAGGACAAACATCTTGGCAAATATCGCAACCAGCAACCCAGCCTTGCAAATTAGATGCGATCGCCTCTGGCAATTCTTTGTCCCGATTTTCAATTGTATGATAAGCAATGCAACGATTAGCGTCCACAACAAAAGGCTGAGTAATTGCATCTGTAGGACAAGCTTGAAGACAACGAGTACAGCTACCGCAGTGTTCTGTGTGTGGGCGATCGCTCTCTAATTCTAAATTGGTCAACACTTCTCCCAAAAATACCCAAGAGCCATATTCCCGTGTAATTACATTACCATTCTTAGCAATCCAACCAATTCCAGCAAGTTGAGCCAGCACTTTATCTTGCACCGGGCCAGTATCTGCATAATAAAGAGCTAATACGCCTGGATCGAGTGATTTTAGCCATATAGATAGCTGCTTGAGTTTTCCATGCATCACCTTGTGATAATCCCTTCCCCAACCATAACGGGAAATTTTGGCGTATTCCTCACTTTCAGGACGTTGATGTGGTGTGTAGTAATTCAGCGCTACACACACTAGCGATCGCACCTCTGGCATCACTAAGCGCATGTCCTGACGCTTTGGATTCGCCATCCATTTCATATCAGCGTGATAACCCAGTTCAATCCATGCTTGCAACCTCTGCCTTTCTGTGGCATTTACCCGATCTACAGCAGTAATTCCAACTTTGTGAAAGCCCAACTCGCTGGCTTTTTCTTTCACCAGACTGCTGCTCGTTACAGAATACTGATTCATTTTTTTATCTGGATTTTGCCCAAATAAAGGCGTTCTTAATTATATATGATGTAGCCAATACTTTTAATTAAGATTTGTTAAACGCCCGTTATATAGCCTGTCTGGAACCGCGTAGCAGTTCAAGACTTCCATCGTTAGGAAGATTTATTAATGTGTAGCAATCTATCTCAATAGCAGCTTTTTTTTTACTTATTTTTGTATTGAAATTAATATTCAGACACGATAATACAGGTAATTTTATGACCTCTGCTGAATTTATATCGCCAGCCCAGTTTAAAGAAGAATTCCAAATCAAGGGAATTACAGAACCAAGTGTACTGCGTTATTTTGAAACCTTAAATGCAGGAGAATTTGAGGCAACTGCTGCCTTATTTGCGATAGATGGTGTGATGCGTCCGCCATTTGAATCTGATATTGTCGGGACAGATGCGATCGCAGCCTACTTAAAACAAGAAGGTCAAAACATCAAAGCTTACCCGAACACAGGAATAGCCGATACTTTAGACAATGGTGATATCCAAGTCCAGGTAACAGGCAAAGCACAAACTTCGTGGTGTAGTGTCAATGTCTTGTGGCTATTTATTCTCAACCAACAACGGCAAATTTCCTATACTAGAATCAAACTTTTAGCTTCCCCCCAAGAGTTACTTTCTTTACGTCGTGAAAAGTAAATAGCAAATAACTACAAAGGGCAAAGTTTTCAACGAATATTTCTCACCTACTCACACAGGATTTATGGCTTTATTCTGAATTCTGAATTCTGACTCATAAATAGCATGACTTGAAAAATAGTAACTTTTGTCTATTGGACTAATTCTGGTAAAGTAGCTTCTAACTTCAGACAATTAGCACCATTAACCTGCAACTTGTAATCTACTTTATCCATGAGACGATTCATAATTAGCCAACCATAACCACCTTCTTGCTTTTCCATCGGGTTTGGAGCGTAGTAGTTAGACATATCAAAGCCTTCGCCGTAGTCCCAAATTTCTAGAGCAAAATCCCGGTTTTTCACTTCTAAACGTAGTAAGATGGGTAAATTTGGTTGGTCTTTGTGGGCATGACGGACTGCATTAGAATAGGCTTCCACTAAAGCCAGTCTCAAACGACTTGATTGCCGCGACCAATCTACAGATTCCCCTAGCTGAATTTTTAAACATCCCAACAACCAGTTTTCAACAATATTCAGAAAATTCAAGTCGCTTGGTACATGAAGCTCACTTTTCATGACTTACAAAATCTCCAGTGAAAGTATAGTTTGATCGTCTTCTTGAACGTGATTATCTGCCTGGATGCGAGCTAGCAAATGGTTAAGAGAAAGTGGTTGTTGCTCTTGTTGTAAGAGTTGCCAAAGACCATCTTGATTCAGCATCGAACGGTTCACTGACTCAACCCCAGCCTCAGTTTTTACTGTTGAATCAGGATTATTTGATACCATTGCTTCTGTAATCCCATCGCTGGCTAGTAACAATGTGTCTCCAGCAGCGAGAACCAAGCGACCAGACTGCGCCTGCCACTTAGGCAAAATCCCCAAAGGAACGCTGCGAACTTTCAGGTAATTGGGATTTTCGGCTAAAGCACCTTGCCGTGACCATAATATTGGGTAAATATGACCGGCATTAGTGTAGACCAGTTCCTTAGTGGTGGGGGTATAACAAGCTAACACAAGAGTGACAAAATAATTGTTGCTAATTAAATCTTCACTAAGAGCGTGGTTAAGGTTCTGCATAACCACATTCGGCTCTGCTGGTGTCTCTTGAGATAATTCTCGGCGCAAAACTGAAATAATACTAGCCATAAATAAAGCTGCTGGGACGCCCTTGCCAGAAACGTCACCCACTGCTAACCACAAGTCGCCTTTAGGATGAACAAAAACTTCAAAAAAATCGCCTCCTACTTCACGCGCCGGATAGCAGCAAGCTTGTACCTTCACACCTTTAATGTCAGGTAAACTTTGGCGTAGCAGGTTGTATTGAATTTGGCGAGCCACCTCTAATTCAGTGTGAATCTGCTGTTGCTTTTCTTGGAGGCGTTGGTAGAGTTTTGCTTGAGAGAGGGCTAAGGCTGCTTGTTCGGCAACACCTGCAATTAGTTGGATGTCTTCGTCTTCCCAAGGGCGATCGCGTCCCCATTGGTGGAGGGTCAGCACAGCCAATAAATGCTGATGGTAACTAAGTGGCACAACTAGGTGGTGACTAGGATTACCGTCATATATATCTTGAGCGAGTTGATAATGACGGGTTTCCAGCACCTTTTCGATTAAAACACTGGAGTCAAATAAGCAATCTGATACATCAGATTTCGGATCGTGGTAGAAAAACTCGTCTTGTGTGAGGCGATCGCCCTCCACTGGTTTGAGCAAGCAACTGGTAGCTTCAAATGTTTCTCCAATAGTTGCAACAATTTTTTGCAGCATACTATCGTAGTCTAAAGATTCCCGAATTGCTGTTGTTACCGCATTAAACAAAGATTCTCGCCGTAGGGCCCGACGCAACTCTTGGGTACGCTTCTTTACTAGGCGATACGTATCAGTAGCTTGCTCAACTAAGCTTCTCAGCCGTTCTGGATTCCAGGGTTTGGTAATGTACTTGAATACTTGACCAGAGTTAATCGCATCTACCAAATCTTCGACATCAGTAAAACCAGTTAACAAAATCCGAATCGTGTCTGGAAAGCGTTCTACGGTGCGACTAAAAAATTCAGTCCCATTCATTTCTGGCATTCTTTGGTCAGAAATAATTACCGCCATCTCGCCAAATTGATCCAAGATTTCCATAGCACCAAAGGCATGATTGGCTTTATATACTTGAAAATCTCGCCTAAAAGTGCGGTAGAGTAAATCTAGGTTATCTGGCTCATCATCTACCACCATGAGCTTAAGTTTGTCCGTCCCAATCTCAGCCATATTTGACTTTTGTTTTCATATATTTGAATGGTGAGATAGTATGATATTTATCTCACTAATAAATAAGAGAAAATCAGAGAAGCCATTCACTTTGAAAATATAACTTTTCAAAGTTCTGAGTTTCCCTTGATTATCCTCAATTGATCCACACCAAAATTAAATTTATCCAACTAACCCAGAACGCAAGGCGCGGACTGCTGCTTGGGTACGGTCATCGGCACATAGCTTATTCAAAATATTGCGAACGTGAGTTTTAACAGTGCCAACTGTGATATAAAGTCTTTCCGCAATTACTGCATTACTACAACCTTCGACAATCAACTGTAACACTTCCAATTCCCTTTCTGTCAGGGTGTAAGGTTGAATTCCTTCCAGATTCTCAAAAGAATCTGGGTTAGGAGCAATAGTCTTGGAATCGACCAAAACCGATTCCAACTTTTGAGGATTTTGTTGCGCTTGTTGTAATACAATCCGAGCGATCGCTGGATCGATCCAGGCGTTGCCATTGTAAGTTACTCGTACTGCTTCCAGCAAATTATCAAATTTGATATCTTTCATACAGTAAGAGTCTGCACCAGCGGCAAAAGCTGCCAACACCGCTTCTTTGTTATCCCGCAACGTCAAAATTAACACTTTTGTAAGTAGCTGCTGGCCATTAGTAGTAGATTTTACCTCCCGTGTTAACTCAATGCCATCTTTATCTGGTAAACCAATATCGACAATGGCAATATCTGGTTGTAGCATTTTTAACATTTTTAGACCCTCAGCAGCATTAGCAGCTTCACCTACAACTTCAATTTCATCCTTTTGCTGTAGTGCTGTACGAATACCCACACGAGTTAGGTCATGGTCTTCAATCAGAGCGATACGAATTTTACTCATAGCCAACTTCAGCCCGTTACACTATAACCATAAAGTCGAGTTTCGTGACATACTCCCACACTAGCTGCAAGCAGTATAGTGGGAGCTTCTATTCCCGGAACCAGAGTTGCGAGTTGAGCGTTTTATACTGAGTGAATATTACACTTTAACAATAAAAGTTGGACTGGTTCAGCCCAAGTACAAGCGCCCAAGATTAATAGACAAAGGAGTGAAATTAATTATGTGTTATCTAAAACCCTTATATATTACGTAGCAGGGCTGCGTATATACATTCTTGTTCACTATTATGTCTATTTAGTTTAATTATGCTTACTCTCGTTGCAGGGCAAAGGGAAATCTCTTTTGCCTAAGTTCTAATATAAAAAAATTTGATAAACTTAACATTCATGCAAAATCTGGTGTGAGTATTACTTAAGAATAGGCTATGTCTAACGGCAATCAAGCATTTTCAGTGTTGGGAATACCAGTTCATGTGATGGCTGACTATCCAGGCTGGTTGTTAGAATGCCTGCACACAGGCAGAGGAACTCATGTCGTAACGCTCAATGCAGAAATGACTATGCAGGCAGAGCGAAATCAATTATTAGCTCAGGTGATTAAAAATGCTGAACTGGTGATTCCAGATGGAGCTGGGGTTGTTCTGTATTTACGATGGCTGTTATGGCAAAAAGTGCAGCGGTTTCCAGGGATTGAATTAGCAGAAAAACTTTTGCAAGCACTTGGGCAACAGAAGACAGGGGCAAAGATATTTTTCTATGGGGGAGCGCCTAGAGTGGCGGCAAATGCGGCAGATTTTTGGCAGCAGCAAATTCCAGATTTGAATATAATCGGCACTCACTCAGGCTATCATTCTCCAGAAGAAGAAGCACAATTGCGACAAACTCTGGCTCAATTGCAGCCACAAGTGATTTTTGTTGGTTTGGGAGTGCCACGTCAAGAGTTATGGATTGCCGAAAACCGCCATTTGTGTCCCCAAGCAATTTGGATTGGCGTTGGTGGCAGTTTTGATATTTGGTCGGGAACTAAAACTCGCGCTCCCGCCTGGTTAGGAAATAATAATTTGGAATGGTTGTATCGCCTTTATCAAGAACCTTGGCGCTGGCGGCGGATGTTGGCTTTGCCAGCGTTTGCTGTGAAAGCGTTTGTTTATCGTTTGACAGCAAGGGGTGCAATTAGTTAAGAGTGCTGAGTGCTGAGTGCAATTAAGTTAAGAGTGCTGAGTGCTGAGTGCAATTAGTTAAGAGTGCTGAGTGCTGAGTGCTGAGTGCTGAGTGCTGAGTGCTGTTAGCGGAAGCGGGGCGTTTAGCCCGTGCTGAGTGCTGAGTGCAATTAGTTAAGAGTTATGAATTCTGAATTCTGAGTTCTCAGGGCTGAATTCTGAGTGTTCTTACTTAGTTAGTATTAAAGTCTTGAAAAAATTTTAAATTTTCTTTGTTGAATTTTAAATTCCCAGGCGAAACCTGGGAATCCTTATTTTGGGGAGAATGTCACATTTAAGCAGTCAAACTGTTTGATTGTGGGTATGAGGAAAATTTCACAATGCCAGTATTAACAACTCAAGTTAAGACAGATAAATCCGTTCATGGAGAGGACAGTGAAACTCAACAGCACGGTAGCAATACTACTACAAAAGTACAATTGCAATCTGTAACCAAGACTTATGCTAACGGCACTCACGCCTTATTGAATGCAAACCTTGAGGTAAAAAAGGGAGAATTTCTGTTTATCACGGGGTCAAGTGGTTCTGGTAAATCAACGCTCTTGAAACTGCTGTATGGCCAGGAGCTGCCTACACAGGGAGAAGTAATTGTTGATGAATGTAATGTAGCGGATTTGCGGGGCGATCGCTTGTCATTATTGCGGCGACGAATTGGTATTGTGTTTCAAGACTACAAACTCATTAGCCAACGAACAGTAGCAGAAAATGTCACTTTTGTGCTGCAAGCTCAAGGGTATACCCGTAAAGAAATTCAACGACGTTTAGAACCAACTTTAAAGCTGGTAGGTTTGCTGAGTAAAGCTGACTGCTTTCCAGATCAACTTTCTGGAGGAGAGCAACAGCGGGTGAGTATTGCCCGTGCGATCGTTGGTACACCACCCCTACTGTTGGCCGATGAACCTACTGGAAATCTTGATCCAGATAATTCCTGGCAAGTAATCCAGATTCTCCAGAAGTTAAATTCCTTTGGGGCTACGGTCATTGTCACCACCCACGATGAACAATTGGTACGGCGGTGCAATCATCCAGTAGTGCAAGTTCGTAATGGAACGTTGTCTCGAAAATAGTTATTTGTCATTAGTCCTTAGTCATTGGTCATTGGTCATTGGTCATTAGTCATTGGTCATTTGCAAAGGACAAAGGACAAAGGACAAAGGACAAAGGACAAATAACTAATAAACGTGGTGTTTGACTTTTGCTGATACGGGTACGAAAGGTACTGCTGTTTTGAGGGGTAGCACTTGTAGGCGATCGCAGGCTTGTAAACTCTTAAAAGCTGCCTCTCGCACTACAACTTCTTCCTCTCGACTGAGTAGGAGTTGCAAGCATTGGACAATATCTTGCTGCACTGAAGAGTCAACTCGCTTACGGCTGATGAATTTACTTAGTTGACCTAGAGCAATCAACCGCTTCAATGGATCTTTT
Organism: Nostoc sp. DedQUE12b; assembly: GCF_034530835.1. Classification (NCBI taxonomy): domain Bacteria; kingdom Bacillati; phylum Cyanobacteriota; class Cyanophyceae; order Nostocales; family Nostocaceae; genus Nostoc; species Nostoc sp. DedQUE12b. The sequence goes on from NZ_JAVRCI010000053.1 coordinate 15,869, forward strand.
TCTGTTAAATTCATCAACAACCGATCGAGATGGTCTTCTTCTCGATTTTCATAGAAGTTGACAATTTGCCATACCAATAAAATTAAAGTTAACAGGGTTCCCACACCTTGCGCGATCGCACCAACAGCAATCCAGTGGCTATGAGAGTCAACCCATATTGCAGCTGCCATGTAAGTGCTGACAGTAGCAATACCACCACTGATGACTGCTAAAACTAACCGACGATTTGAACTATTTAAGAAATTACGTATTTTTGACCAGCGCAATTGCCAGTCCCACTCCTGCATTGAGTAAACCAATACCATTACTCCAATGCCGATTAAGAGAGCCAGTAGCAGTTTCCAGTTCCACAACAACATGGCAATGATAATTGTCAGGAACCCAAGAAAGCCCCCAGGGCCAGAGAAACGTTTAAATGTTTGCTGCTTCATGGCTCCCTTTGTCTTGAATTTTGGAAGCGACCAGTTCCAGTTGGGGATTTGGTTGATCAATTGCTGCCAAGAAGACGAAGCCTGTCCCACAGTGTTTACCTACTTGATTACGAAATTACCTATTGTATAAGTTTTACTATGGATGAAGAAAGGATGAAGGCTCAAACCATAAAATGCCCGATTTTATAGACGGATAGTAGACTAATACAGCACAGCGCCAATTAACATACCATTTTCAATCGCTCAGAGCAAGGGCATTTTGTACTTAAGGAGACAGGTGGTCACTGAGCGTAGTCGAAGTGACCACCTGCCTACTGCCCTCTGCCTTTCTCCAATAAGTCTTAGTTAAAGACAAAAACGAAAGTTATCAAGGGTGAATTGCCCATCAAAAGTACAAAAGGTAACGCTGTGAATGTTATTTACATTTATAGATAATAAGGTATTGGGGGAAATTGGCGAGTCGGAATTAGCAAGATTAGAGCCTGGTAGTGCAGTTTGAGCGAGTAGTTGCCGATCGCGATCGTAGGCGGAAAGCACTAGCCGTTGCGAACTTGTGACAAAGGCGCTAACTGAATTAACTGGACGCAAGAAAGTAGCTTCTAAAAATCCGCTTTTGGGCGCTCCCATTAAGACTATTAGCCCTGAATAGGTTGGAAATGCTGGATTTGATGGCTGTATTGCTAGAGAATTGTGAAAAATGACTCCCCAACGTTCATATTGACGCTCTACTGCTTCAAAACACTTCAAGTCTTCTAAGTCTAAACAAATACAAGTAGGTACAGTAAGTCTGGCAGCATCAAAAACTGGCTCGACCTGACCCCGCCTAGCTGAAGCTTTAATTTCGTTTTGTATATTCAAGTTGTCAAGCGCAAATTTAGCATCTTCAATCGTTGGTAGTTTATTTGATTGAAGAGTAGCCTGCTTTACCATGACATCCCGCCTTACTATTATTTAGATAAAAATTAGATTATTTATACATTAAGAGCTGTTGTTTCTACACATATAAGTAGAATTAACAGCTTATTAAAATAAGCGTTTTAACTATTTTTGACGTGTTGACACTCAAAATTATTTATCGGTTTTTTGATAGACTACCATAAAAACTTATGCTGGATTCACGCCAGAGCGAGCCTTGCTAGCATGAAAAACCCTTATATAACAGTAATTTCAACGTTCAGTTACTTTATTTTTATGAAAAAAAGCACCAAATCTTTACAAGTAATCCAGTAATTTTATATCTACTTAATCTGACGCTAGCCAGAAGTCTGAGAGTGATTGGTTCGCTGATAATAACAATGAGTGGGGAGTTTGAACTAGACACATGAAGAGTGCTGAGTTCAAAGACTGCCTATAAGGGACGTTGCTCTTACTAAATACACAAATCTTAAGTGCTTGTTAATTTACTTAGCACTGAATGCGGTAAACATCTAGGGTAACGAAAGGGGAGGCGAGAAATTACCGAATCTTCCCTTTGTGTGCCCTGCGTCCCAGGTATTGTGTCTTACTTGTGCCAACGAATCACTACAGTCAACAAAAAAGACTTATGTTTCAACCACTAGGATTTGAACAACGTTCTATAGATACCTCACTAGGTAGAATGGTATATTATACTGCTGCTGGAACACCTTGGCAGGATGATGTGACAGCCAAAGACGATCGCGAAACTTTAGTATTTCTGCACGGCTTTGGTGGTGGGTCTTCTGCTTATGAGTGGTCGAAAGTTTATCCGGCTTTTGCGGCTGAATATCGGGTCATTGCGCCAGATTTGCTTGGTTGGGGTAGGTCTGAACATCCAGCACGTAGTTATAATATTGAGGATTATTTGACCACGATTCGGGAGTTTTTCGAGCAGACTTGTACTGGACCAGTAACAGCGATCGCTTCTTCTTTAACCGCAGCATTTACAATTCGGGTAGCAGCAGATCGTCCTGATTTATTCAAGTCTTTAATTCTTACTACCCCCGCCGGACTTTCTGACTTTGGCGAAGACTATTCCCGGAGTTTTTTTGCCCAGTTAGTTAGCGTTCCCATTGTCGATCGTTTACTTTACAGCACTGGAATTGCTACTAGTGGTGGTATTCGCAGCTTTTTAGAACAACGGCAATTTGCTCAATCGAATCGAGTCTACCAAGAAATTGTAGATGCTTATCTAGAATCTGCCCTACAGCCTAATGCTGAGTATGCAGCACTGTCCTTTGTTCGTGGCGATTTGTGCTTTGATTTATCCCTTTACATTCAACAATTAACCACTCCCACCGCCATTATTTGGGGACAAAAGTCAGAATTTACAGGCCCTTCAATTGGTCGCCGCCTTGCTGAAATCAATCCCCAAGCAATCCGATTTTTTCAACAATTAGAAGATGTTGGATTAACACCACAGTTGGAATTGCCAGCAGTGACAATCGGGTTAATTCGCAAATTTTTGCCTTTGCTTAATTAACATGAGTCGTAGAGACCGAGATTGCACTGGGTTCGCCCCGCCGCATTAACGCGTCTCTACATTCTTTTTCATCAGATGTTTAATAAGATTGATAGAGAAAATTATCAACAAAAGTGATAATACTATTTGTCTTTCAATCTGATATCAATGACAGTTGCATTGAAGTTGTAGTTAAAACCTTCTAACTCAAATGGCATCCCAATTTTCACTTTACTGTTACCTAAAACTGGCCCACTTTCAGTAACTTGGGCTTTGCCATCTAAAGTTAAAAGAAAATCTGTACTGTAATTGTTGCTCTTGGGATCTGGCAGTTCTTTAACAGTCCCATCCGGTTGGAAAACATTGACTGTTCTAGGTAGCTGTTGAATAGATTTAATTTCAATCTGTCCGTAGGGTTGATTGCGGATAATCACATTGGTTTTTCCGCCTTTTTTTAAACCATTGTCAATTAATCTTCCTGGGTCACGTACATTCAAACCACGAACTACTAAGTCTACTTCTATGGGTACTGTTTTTGCACCAACTTGGGCGACAGAACCAGAAGTGCCAGGAAAAACAAAGATGCCAAAGATAACTAGTAGAATTACCAGTAAGGCACCTAAATCTAAAAGATTGATTTTGCCAAACAAGCGACCTTTTGAATCTAAAATAGCCATAAAAAGTTTTCCTAGTTAATAGCGAAGTAATGGATTGTAGCCAGAAAGTTTTCGATGGAAACGGTAATTTTCCCTATTTGGTAATAACTCAAAGTATTCGGGGGTTGCGGTTATGCGACAGTTTATCACGAGTTCGTAATTTCCGAGGCACGGCAGCTAACCCTCAAACTTTTACCAGTTAATACTGACGCACCTAGAAAGTAAAATCTAGTGTTTAAGCCTATCTCTAGAGAGAATCTCTAGCCTCACACAATTCGGTAGATTTGCATCAAGATTATCTGTATGACAACTCCTTTGGTCTTGAATTAAGAATGCAACTTAGAATACTCTAAATCCGTCTTATAATTTGTCCCCTCATTTGATGTTCTTCCGAAATAATCTTCAGAGTGTATTATGTTCAATTGGAAAGGTTTTGCTGCAAATTACCGTGTATGGCGGCGTCGCTGGTTTTATCCCCTAATTTCAGTGGTAGTCGCCTTGAGCCTGTGCCTGAGTACACCTTTGCCTGGAAGAACTTTAGACTTCTTGCCTCTTATATTGCAGGGAGTCCAGGTACTTCAGCTTTCTAATATATCCGATCGCCAGGAAACTGATATTGGCAAACAGATTAATCAGCAAATACTAGGGAGTCAAGTCCGACTTTACCGTAATTCTGAAGTTAATAGCTATGTCGAACAAATCGGTCGGCGTTTAGCAGCTAGTAGCGATCGCCCCAATCTTCCCTTTACCTTCCAAGTCGTTGAAGATGACGCTATTAATGCCTTTGCCACTTTAGGAGGTTATGTATATGTCCATACGGGTTTGCTGAAAGCCGCCGATAATGAAGCGGAACTCGCCAGTGTCATCGCCCATGAAATTGGCCATATTGGCGGGAAACACTTGGTTAAACAGATGCGGCAAAGAGCGATCGCTAGTGGTTTAGCATCAGCAAGTGGTTTAGATCGCAATACAGCTGTGAACATTGGTGTAGAACTTGCCTTGAATCGTCCTCGCAGTCGTCAAGATGAATTTGATGCTGATCAAAGAGGGTTAAGAACTTTGACACGCGCTGGTTATGCCCAGTCTGGGATAGTTTCTTTTATGCAAAAGCTGTTGAAAAAGGGTGGTTCTACTCCGACATTTTTGAGTACTCACCCCGGAACCAGCGATCGCATTGATGCCCTCAGACGTGCAATTAAATCTCAACCTAGTAATGGAAAATATGGCTTGGATAATGCTAGTTATAAAGCTAATATTCGACCATTAGCGAAGTCTTGAGGAAATTGGGATAGAGGAGGCAGTGTTTCGACTACACGGCAGTTGAGCGTAGTCGAAACTCAACAACCAGGTAGGGGGCAGAAGTTCTTTAATTTTGGATTTTTAATTGATTTCTCCCCCTCATTTCAAATATTCCTTAATTCCTATTGCGGCGATCGACTTTAATTTTGGCTGGATCAACTGTACTTACAACCTCTTCTAAAGGCAGGGTACGGATATAGTTTTTAAAGATATTAACTTGATAAACCAACTGATTTGTGACATCTAGTCCAGTCAACCAGCCACTCCGGGGATGATAAGCGCCAGTATCTATGTCTAGCCATCCTTTGCCTTGGGCCAGTTTACCAGGAGCAACACCCGGCAGGGTAAAGGTAATGGTGTGACCGATGATAATTTGCTTATCTGGAAAGTAGGGTTTTTCAATGCTGTGAAATTCCTCTCGTATCCAGCACAGTTCATCGGCAGTTTGTTCTGTCACCGGCTTGGAAGGGTCAACACCAGCATGAGTTAACCAAATATCCCCCAAGTCAAGGTATGTAGGCAAAGCTTTTAACCAATCCAGATGGTCATCAGGAATTGGAGCCTCTTGGTAACTGGCCACGGTAGCTTGCCCTCCACCAAACAGCCATGCTTGCATCGTCGAGGAAGAAGTCCTTTCATTGGTCAGAATGTTTAGTAACATCTGCTCATGATTTCCCAACAAACATGAGTAGTTATTTTGCTTGACAAAATTAACTACTTGCGCACTGTGAGGGCCGCGATCGATTAAGTCTCCCAGAAAATAGACTCGATCTTCTGACGTGGGGGCGATCGCCTCCAACAATGTCATTAAACCTTCATAGTGTCCATGCACATCCCCAATTACAATTCGTCTGGGGCTAGTTTCGCTCATTGTCTCTTAGCTGCAATAGTTTTGGCTAATACTTCTGCTACAGTTTACGCTGTCTGGTTTCCGCAATGAAAGGTAAAAATACTGGATAATGTTTATTTTAATTTAATTCTTGTACTAGTAATAAACTTAACTTATTAAATATATACAACGACAATTGTTTTTCAGATATAACTTATAATATCGATGCCTAAGACTAGGTTTTTCTGCTAATTTAAACTACTTAGCCGAGAATTTAGCCTCTTGCCATATTCATCACTTTTAAGTTCACAATGTCTAATGGTTTTTCTGCTGAAATTAGTTCGCGCATCTGCAAGCACATGAATGACGATCATGCTGATGCTGTAGTTATTTATGCTAAAGCTTTTGGTGGTTTAACAGATGCGATCGCAGCCGAAATGCTGTCAATTGATGCACAGGGTATGGATTTAACAGCGCAAGTCAATGGGGAAACTGTACCAGTTCGCATTCAATTCGATCGTGTTTTAGTAGATGCGGAAGATGCTCATCAAACTTTGATTGCAATGGTGAAGCAGGCGCGGGTAAAGGCTAACTAGGAAATGACAAAATAATTGACACTAAATCTGCGATACATATTAGACTGGGGAAAGGTGAAAGGTTAAAGGGGAAGGGAAAATTCCATACCTTTACCCCCGCCCCTTATCCCCAGAGGGCAGGGTGGTTTCATACGAACAAAGAAAAATACATAGTGAAAAACAAGATCCCCGACTTTGTAAAAGTTGTCGGGGATTTGCGGCTTAGTTAAGCTTAAAGTCAAAGCTGTGTTATAGCCGTAGTCACACAGATTAGGACAGTATTGATTGCTCAAAGTTTTGAAACAACTGGGTTTTGACTAAGCACTCAGCACTCAGCACTCAGCACTCACTACTCAGCACTCAGCACTCAGCACTCACTACTCAGCACTCAACTATATGTCGTAATTGCTGTAAATACTCACCCCGCCAGCCGATATATAATCACTTTTCCTTTCCAATTTTCTTCCACAAATACTAGATACTCGCCATTGGAACGCCGAAAAGCGCGAATACCGTAGGGTATATCAATCCAGCCACTTTCGTTGCCAACTTCTGGGCCTGGTTTTAACTGTTTTACTTGCGCTCCCGTCTTGGCATTGTAGACATATACCTCTGCGGTTTTGACTGTCACGGCAAATACATAGTCTCCCGCTACGCTGATTGCTGCTGTAGACACTTCACGCTTCCCGGTGCTGTCGTAGGGAATTACAATCCGCCACTTGGGAGTACGATTTCCTTTACTCCAATTGTCAAAACGGGCAATCTCAGATCCAGCAACTCCAGCATCGTCACCAAATGCAGGGTGATCTACCGTAAACCCCGACAAAAACATACTATCTGTTTGGGGGAAATATTCGATCCGCCGCAAGTCGTTAAATATTTTGGGAGTAGTTTGCTTTTCCATCGAACTATAGCTGTAGATGGGGTTGCCTTTAGGATCTATTCCCTGTAAAGGATAGTGTCGAATGCCATCTTCTGTTCGCAAAGCTTTCCAAACATCTCCTTTGCTGTCTACCCACCAGCCGCCAATATGAGGATAATCTTTGCTGCGATCGTATTCGTTCTTTTCAAATTTGCCATTACCGTTGCGATCGCGCCAGATCCATTCCCCTTGTTCTGGTTGATGCGGTGGCCAATTTCCGGTAATAAATGGTAAATCTTTGCCATTGGTACCGACAAACATACCGGCGGGTATGGCGACTTTACCATCTGTAGCGGGATTAAAACGATATATTTGCAGAAAGCTGTTATACATATCTGTGAGAAACAAAAACGGCTTCCCTTGGATGCGGCGAACAAAGGTTCCATCTGGCGATGTATGCAGACGTGGATCTTGAGGATATTTGAAAGCATTTAAGGTATAGGCTTTATAATTCCATTGCTTACCAGCAGCCTTACTGTAATCCATCAGATAGTGTTCTTGTTTGGTGAATACATCTACACCATCAGTTTTAGGATCGGCATCTGCATTATCGACGAATATCAATCCCAGCGATCGCCACATTAGTTTTCCCGATGGCGAAAATTTCCGCAAATCTGTTCCTGATTTGTTGAAACCATTACTATTTATATAGATATTACCTGAAGCATCTGTACCAACTCCGGTAAGTCCGTAAAGTTTCAAATCTCGAACTTCACCAGGAACTCCTGCATAGATACCGCCTTTAGAACCAAAACTACTCACTTGCACTGGCCGATCTTTGATCTCATAAGTCAACATTTGCTGACGCGGGCCATTTTCTGCTACTAACAACTTACCTTGATGATTAATAGCGATCGCTGTTGGTTCAACAATATCTGCAATCTGTTGAGGCAATTGCTTTCCACTTTGGGAATAATGGAGAATCTTAGCAGGCTTACTACCATTTTTACTTTGAATAATCCACAGATTTTTTTGTGGATCAATAGTTATTGCTCCCGGATTAGCAAAGGTAAAGCTGCGGAGTTCCTTCATCGTCTCAGTATCATAAACACGAATCTGGTTAGCCGCAAAATCACTTATATACAACTCGTTTTCCACAGTTGCTAATCCAGTCACTTCACTTTTAGTACTGGTAATCAGCATACTTTTATCCCAGCCACGCCCATTCGGAAACGCCGCAGGTTTTCCTGATAAATCATAGCGTCTAACGCTATACCAAGTTGTTCCTTCTGGTGGATAATCTTCTTTTGTATCGCCCCTCGAACCTTGAGTCATGGCAATGTAAACATATTTACTATTTGCGGTTACAGCTTTGCCACCGCCACGACTCCAGCCGTGAGTATCCTCGAGGGCAGCAATAACCTTACCATCTTTATATATTCCTGCCTCCATTGCCGCCTCATCCCAATGGCTGTTAGTATAAACTGTGCCATCACTAGCAACATACATTGCCTCAATATTGTTTTGTACCCGCAGATTTCCACTGCCAATAGTATTACCTATCCACGATGTTTTGTAGTTAAGCGTGGGTGTTTTAGTATTGTTTTTTACCCGTGAATTTTCACTGTCAATAGTGTTACTTATTGACGATGCTTTGTATGTAATTGTCGGTGTTTCTGTTGTTGTCCAGTCTGTTGTAATTCCAATGCTAGTAACAATGACTGCAATAGTTATACTGAGTAAAAAATTGAAAGTTTTACTTCTTTGTAAATATCTAGTCTTAGATAATTTTTTTACTTGCTGATTGAGTTCATGACGAAGTTTTACTAACTTCGTCAGTAATTTATTTATCATATATTTTTCATCTTTTAATTATTTATATACAATTACCTTTTATGAAATCCGCACAAAAGATAACTGTTTTTAAATTCACTAATATACAGTTGTTTGAAGCAAGATATCTGATTACATATCAATAAAGAGCTATCAGGATTAAAAATGTACTATTTATATAAGCTTTATCAAAATCACATTATTGTATAAAATGTCGAACAACAATTTAACAAGTAGTTATTATTGCTTTTTTAGTGTGATTCTTGATACAAACTTAGTTGCTTAATAGTGGTTTTTCCTTGGTATATCTAGTATCCAGCTTGTTTGCTCGTGGGCAGAGTAGATATGTAGCAAGTGTTATTTAGTTAATAAAAATACAGGGTTAAATTCATTATTGACGTTGGGATATAAATAGTTTATAAATTGGTGTTCCGTAAAAAAACTCTTATTAGTAATGTGTATTCCGAAATTATAGTGATTCGGGTTTGGATACAACACGCTGTAGGGGCACATACCTGTGTGCCCCTACTGTTTTAATATATTTATAGGAGAAATATCGATGGAAGGTAATAAAGAAAGAAGTTTTAATTCAGCATCTGCATCTATTCTCACCCTTGGATTAGGCTGGTTTCCCAAAAGTCCCGGAGGGCTAGAAAGGTATATTTATGAACTAACTCATAAATTAGCTGCAAATCAAGATCGGATTGAATTATGCGGAGTCGGTTTACCAGAAACTGAATTAAATTCGCCGATCAAGCTGACTAACTTGGCGAGTCCTGATAGTGCTATTTGGCAAAGATTATGGTCGATTCGCACGAATTTTCAGAAAACAAGAACCAGTAAACCAGATGCTATTAATTTGCACTTTGCATTATACAGCTTTCCGATTTTAGATATTTTACCAAAGGGAGTACCAGTTACTTTTAACTTTCATGGCCCTTGGGCTTCTGAGAGTCAGCAGGAAGTTGTTAACAAAAACCTTAGTCTTTTAATTAAGCACTGGCTAATAGAACAAAACACTTATAATCGCTGCGATCGCTTCATTGTTTTGAGCAAAGCTTTTGGTAAAATTTTACATGATAAATATCAAGTCCCGTGGAGCAAAATTAATGTTATTCCCGGTGGAGTTGATATTAATCGGTTTCAACCAAAATTATCACCCCAAGAGGCTTGTGCAAAGCTAGGCTGGGCTAATAATCGCCGGATTATATTTACATCACGCCGTTTAGTACATAGAACCGGAGTTGACAAATTATTGCAAGCTCTAGCTATAATTAAGCCCAGAATACCAGATGTTTGGCTAGCGATCGCAGGCCGTGGTCACATTCAAGCTGCACTACAACAACAGGCTACAGAATTAGGACTAGCTGACAACGTTAAATTTTTAGGTTTTCTGCCTGATGAGCAATTACCTATAGCTTATCAAGCGGCTGAATTGACTATTATGCCTAGTCAATCTTTTGAAGGATTTGGATTAGTAATAGTTGAGTCTCTAGCCTGTGGTACTCCTGTTTTATGTACTCCCGTTGGGGGAATGCCAGAAATTTTATCAGAATTTTCACCCGATTTCATTACTACTTCAACAGAAGCCTCAGACATTGCTGAAAAATTAGAACAAGCACTTTTGGGAAATATCCCTATACCTTCACGAGAAGCCTGTCGCCAGTACGCCACCACACATTACAACTGGAATCAAATTGCCCAGCAAGTACGGAATGTTTTATTAGCTTAAACAAGTAATTTTAATAAATTCTAGGGGCACTACATGAGCCAAATTAGATAAAAAGAGGTTTAATGAAAATACTTTTCTTAGATCAAAGCGGTAAACCAGGCGGTGCCGAATTATGTTTAATAGATATTGCTAAACCTTATGGCGATCGCGCTTTAGTAGGTTTATTTGTAGATGGATCGTTTAAAGATTTACTACGACAAAATCATATTCCAGTAGAAGTTCTCGCAACTCAAGCAATCCAAGTTCGCAAAGAAAGCAGTTTGCTACAAGGATTCAAGAGTTTGGGACAACTTGCACCTTTGATTACTAAAGTAGTTAAAAAAGCGCGTGAATACGATTTAATCTATGCCAACACCCAAAAAGCATTAGTTGTTGGAGCGTTGGCAAGTTTTTTCAGTCGTCGCCCTCTGGTTTATCATTTACATGATATTCTTTCCAAAGAACATTTTAGCCAAACTAATCTTCGCATTGCTGTTAACTTAGCTAATCGCTTTGCATCATTAGTAATTGCTAATTCTCAAGCTAGTCAAACAGCATTCGTACAAGCAGGAGGACACCCAGATATCATCGAAGTTGTTTATAACGGCTTTAATCCAAAAAATTATCAAACTGATGAGTCTGACATTCAGAAATTACAGCAACAGTTAGGATTAGAAGGAAAATTTGTCGTTGGACACTTTAGCCGTCTTGCACCTTGGAAAGGGCAGCATATTTTAATTGATGCCCTTGCTAAATGTCGGCATAATGTGATGGCAATTTTAGTGGGTGATGCACTGTTTGGCGAACAAGATTATGTCCAAAAGTTACACCAACAAGTTAGTGAACTAGGATTAGAAAACCGCGTCAAATTTTTAGGATTTCGTTCTGATATTCCCCAGTTAATGGCAGCTTGTGACTTGGTGGCACATACCTCTACTTCGCCAGAACCTTTTGGTAGAGTTATTGTAGAGGCAATGCTATGTGGAAAACCTGTAGTTGCAGCCAAAGCTGGAGGTGCAATCGAATTAGTAAAACATGGACTTAATGGTTTTTTAGTCACACCTGGACAACCCCAGGAACTTGCACAAGTAATTATCACCTGTCTTCAGGAAACGGAAATAACTGCAACTATAGCTAGTAACGCGAGAATTACGGCTAGTCAGCGTTTTGATGCTGCAATTATTAATCAGCAAATTGCTCAACTGCTGTCTCATATCATGTCCGCTTAAATAGACATAATACCCGTGCTAACCCCACCCAGCTAAAGCCTAGCTACTCCCTTACTCGCCTGCGGAAGGGTGCTTTGATGATTGATAGATGGGCTGTATGCAGTTGAGGCTGCTAATTTAGTTCAACTTGGCACTGTTACCCTACTGAATCTATCAGATGTACAACAGATATTGACTGCAACTGCTTCTGTGGCTAAAGGTGCGGCAACTTTTACCCTGGGTACAGGCAATAAGGGGCAGACTTTTTTGGCACTCAACGATAACAATAATGGATTCTCTGCCCTCACGGATGCTGTGATTGAGATTAGTGGCTACAAAGGTAACTTGACTAATTTAGCAGTTGTCTAATCAAACTACGCTTGGGGTGTGACTATAAACCAACTAATTCACGAGATTCAAAATCAGAAAGTTGTTGAGCGATCGCTAATCTTGCTTCCAACTTAGCTACACTAAACTGGTTACGCAGATATTCCAAATGGGCGATCGCATTTGCTTTATCGACAGTTAATCGAATTTGGGTGTCTATTGCCTTTTGATATTCCTGATTTACAAGCAGCACCTCAAAGCGGCGAGCCTTGCGTTGAGCATCATTTTTCAAATCCATCTCAAAGGCGGCGGTGCGGTCTGCATTGCCTTCAAATCGGTTAACTTGGTGCTGCACTGCCATCAACTGAGAATCTATTTCATTAGCCCGTTGGGCAGCTTGTGCGATCGCAGCTGGATAATGACTCAGTTGCATCATTTAATAATTTTCCTCTTAGGTCAATAATAATGTAGTATTTAAGTATAAGACCAACCCTTGAATCCATTTACCAAAAGGCTGTCACAGAGAAGTTTTACACTTAACTCAGCTTGCTGGAAGCTATATATATATTATAGTCCAAATGTATTCAATTAGGGGAGGGAAAGCGATGTTTGAAGTGCAGGAATGCCAATTATTTCCCACTAATTATTTAAAGTCATTTTCCTAAAAATTAGCAAAAATAAAGTTCAAATAAACTATCAAAAAATTTTAAATTTAAACCTCATTTATCTTTATACACGGTATCTCAGGTAAATGAAGTACACGGGTAGGGGCACAATATGTTGTGCCCCTACGATTATCTGTACCTCACCAAGTTTTTCAACTTAGCTTTAGACAAAGGAGTGAAAATGAATGTAGATTGCCATTCCTTTTTGAAGATGTCTTTTGAATAACATCAATTAATTTTGCCTTTGAAGATTAAGTCCGCTCATATAACCATGAATTATTTAGCCGTCAGACTTCAGTCTGCGGCTAAGTAAAGTAAGCCTGGTTATGCAGGCTTTTTATTTTCTGCTAAATTCTGCACTTTAGCTCAAGCTACTTCCCGCAGTTGTGGTTGTGAGGGCGCACTCACCTCCGGAAATGAAAGCGAGAGTTGTTCGGCTTGAGGTACTGCCGCTTGCTGCAAAACTTGAACTTCAATATTCACGCTGACCAAATAACTACCTGTATCAGCACCAACTGCTTCGGCAATGAGTTTAGCAATGTCTGGGCGTTTGGCAGTCAGCGGGTCACGTAAAATACACCGATCCCATTCATGCTTGGCAGTCGGATTGAGGTTGAGAATATAATGCTTCATCATCGAACTAACCCTTGAATCCATCTTCCAGAAGGTTTTCACAGAGCCATTATGCATTTGGCTAGGCTTTGTGGACGCTATACCCATTATAGTATATTTGTACTAAATTGGGCAATATCTAAGTCAGAAAGTAGGAAATATATCATGTCCCGCTAAATTTAACTTGCATAATTAGCGTAGGCTTTTCGGTCTATGCCACAAGAGTTATATAAATTTTGGATTAGATGTCGTTTAACTTACAAACCATTCGTAAAAGCGTATAGGTATGTCTTAGCGATATTCCCGTGCTACATCCGATTAGTTAAAGGACTTCTAACAAATAATCAAAGTGCGATTTCTACAATGGGCAAAGCCAACGCCAAATTTATCTATTCCCTTCTTCCCCAATTTGGTGATGTCTCTGAATTCCTAATCCTAGAAAATCTGTCCATAGGTAAATTCTCATACAAAGCTATTGCAACTAAGCTTACAAAGCAACACCTTATATTTATGTAAATCGCTATATGGTAGATATCTATATTATTGACCTATTTGTGATTGGTCTACTTCTACTAATGGTCACATTAGGGTCAGGTTGGATTGCTCGTTTACCTCTTTCTTTTGCCCTTATCTACCTAGTAGTTGGTATTTTGCTAGGCCCTTACGCCTTTGGGCTGATTCACTTTCGTCGAGATGACGTTTTTAATGCCGAAGTGCTGGAAAAAATAACAGAACTTGTAGTAATTATTTCTGTGTTTAGCTGCGGCTTAAGAATTGTTCGTCCTCTAAGGTTGGGGACTTGGGGGATTACGGCGCGATTGATTGTATTTCTGATGCCAATTTCAATTCTTGCTCTGGCTGTTGTGGGTAAATTGTTTTTAGGGATGAATTGGGGAGAAGCCATTTTATTAGGAGCAATTCTCGCACCTACCGATCCAGTATTAGCATCAGAAGTACAACTGACCGATATAAACGACCAAGATGAGTTGAGATTTGGTTTAACTTCTGAAGGTGGGTTAAATGATGCTTTGGCTTTTCCCTTTGTTTATTTTGGTCTTCATGCAATAAAAGATGATAACTGGGGGAACTGGTTTAAACAGTGGATTGCGGTTGATTTAATTTGGGCGATCGCAGCTGGTATTGTTATGGGAGTTGTTGTTGCAAAATCTATAGTTTGGATTGAAAAAAGAATTCAAAAACGCCGTCGTGCCGATGAGTTAATGGAAGATTTTATTGCTATCAGCACAATCCTAATAACTTACTCTTTAACAGAAATGGTGAATGGCTATGGATTTTTAGCAGTATTTGTTGCTGGATTAGTTGTCCAACGCAGTTACAGAAATCCTGAAAAACCGCTAGCACAGTTGGAATTTGTTGAGCAAGTTGAAAAACTGCTGGAAGTTGGAACAATTTTGCTATTGGGATCAATATTATTATTGCAGCCAATGCTCAACTATGCTATGCAATCTTTATTAGTGATAATTTTGTTATTATTCATAATCCGACCTGTAGGAGTTTGGATTAGCACAATAGGCAAACGTCCTGTAGAGTCACACCGCCGAACCTTTAATCCAGGAACTAGATGGTTGATTGGATGGTTTGGTATTCGCGGTGTCGGCTCTTTATATTATCTCGCCTACGCCTTTGGTAATGGCTTAAAAGGTGAAGCTGCTGAACAAATTGCTTGGATAACTTACACTACTATTGTAGCTTCTGTAATTATACATGGCATCAGTGCGACTCCATTAATGAAGTGGTATGAGCGCAATATTGCTAATAAGATAAAGTCTAATACTCCCGCCACAATAGATGAATTTGAGTAAAAACAAATATAGGGTATGTTATGCCCAAGGCTAACGCACCTTAAATTGTTGATGGTGCTGTACTCTCAGCGATAACATACCCTAAAATTTAAATTTATAAACCTGCGATTCCAAACATGAAAGAGGCTTTGAATATTTATTATTCCCCAACGTTAGTTAGTAAGGAAACTGTTGGGGATTAGATATAATTCCCTATTTACCCGTCACCTTTTCAATAACTTCTTTGGCTTTTTCACCAAAAGTTTCTGGGGGATTTTTTTCTTGTTCAGCCTTCAAATTTCTTTCGTAAGTCTTCTCTATAGTATTAAGATTTTTTGAATCTTTTATTGCTTGTTCATAAGCTTTTTGTCTGTCTTCTTCTTGAATGCCAACACCTGGATCAAATTCGTTAGCACGATTAATTTTTTCTTCAGAATTTGGTTTATACTCCGGCGGTATTAGCTTTAATTCTTCAAGAGTAGTTGCATAACTAGGTTGCTGAACGAAAATGAACGAGCATGACAAGCTGATGAAAATTATTAAGCCAATAACCAAGAAGCTTGAACGCAATGCTTGTTTTAAAGTTAATAGAATTTTTTGCACGAAAAACCCCTCCTATTGTGCTGTTATAAGCCTTAGTCATGTATAAATATATTCAATATTTCAGGCTCACAGGCATCCTATATGTTTAGGTACAGTTCTTACTTCTACCGCAAGGTATATTAATTTTTACCTAAAGTAGGGGCGTACAAATGTACGCCCCTACCTCTGTATCTGAATATTTCGTAAGTAAAATCGGATGAAATGAAATTCTCACCCAGTGTGTTTAAAGCAAGCGTATTAACCTATAACCAACTGTGATTAATTTTAATTCCTCGACTTTGGATTACCTCTTCAAATAAATCTGTTGGTAATGCTTCTTCCACAGCAAAAACACCTGGTTTCTTGAGTTTACCTTCTAGCAATAATTGGGCAATACTACCTGTGCCGCAACCAGAAGCCACGGCTGTATTTTCATGCACTACAGTTGAACAATAAACGGCAGTTTCACCATCTTTTTGCCCTGTAACTTCTGAACGAACTGCTACACCAATCCCACTAAAATTATTAGTGACATCTGTCATTGAATGGCTGACATGAGACAGAAATTCAATCATGTAACGGCGCTGCATTAACCACTTGGGGAAAACGTGTGCTGCAATCCAAGTTAGGTGATTGTAAAAATCGGGAACAGAGCCAAACTTAGTAATTACAGTTTTTACAGATGGGAAAGCTTTGGGCAGTGTAAAGGTTTCTGGCATATCAAACCAGTAAACTCCGGTGCGTCCATAAGGCGGTGGAAAATTAACTAATTCTCTTTCACTATAAGGCTTGATTATTTTCCATTTGCCATTTATCCAAGTCTCAAAAGGATACTGCAACCCAAGAAAAGTTGTCCGCATGACTGTAATGCCAGCACCGCCAGAACCGGAAACTAAATAACTTAAATGGATCTTTTCCGGTTTATCAAATTGTTCAACTCCTTGACGTACCATGCTGTTAGAAATACCAGGAAAAATGCCAGTATTAATAATTGCTGTCACACCAGCAGCAGCAGCCTGTTCACTAAAATTGAGAGCTTTGCTGGTATAAGAACGATGGTCGCTGACATCTACATAGTTAACGCCTTGAGCAATACAGGTTTCGAGAACATTAGTATCTCGATAGTGAAATGGGCCAGCACAGTGAATGACTAAGTTAGAGTTTGCGATCGCATCTCGCAACTTGTCAACTTCTGCCAAGTCCAATACCAAAAACTGTACTTGTCCTCCCGAAGACAAGCTAACAGCCTTCCCAAACTCCGCAGAACGTCCAGTAATCGTAATTTGAGCTTGCGTATGGGTAGCGAGAT
This sequence comes from Nostoc sp. DedQUE12b, assembly GCF_034530835.1. Classification (NCBI taxonomy): domain Bacteria; kingdom Bacillati; phylum Cyanobacteriota; class Cyanophyceae; order Nostocales; family Nostocaceae; genus Nostoc; species Nostoc sp. DedQUE12b. Next base: position 32,989 of record NZ_JAVRCI010000053.1, read on the forward strand.
CCTGAGCAACACTGCTACCAATCCGCCCTCGCCCACCTAGAATTAAAACGCTGTCTGTCATTACTCCAGCATTCGCAACAATAACTTAATTTGACCAGTTTTGTGTCCTGTTTGCCATCGGTTATAAGTATGACTTGCCTTTACAATCAAGGCAGAGTTTTCAATTACAGTTAAATTGCTCCCCGTACTAACCTGTATTCATTGTTGATCTGCTAATATGCCAATGATGTCATCAGCCTACTGCAAAGGAACAGCACGTATGGAGCAGACAGGCCCAAATTTCTATGATGATCAGGCGGTTTTTGCAACCTACATGCGCCATCGTCAACGTATAGATACACCGAACGATACCCTTGAAAAGCCAGTGATGATGGATCTCATTTTACCCATTACTGGTAAACGTATCCTCGATTTGGGGTGTGGCGATGCGACAATTGGACGAGAACTCCTCGATGGCGGCGCTGCGAGCTACACTGGTATCGAAGGCTCACACAAGATGACTGCCGTCGCAACCAAGACACTTGCTGACACGGATGGTCAGATAATTGAGCAGACGATTGAGAACTGGATGTATCCACAGGCAGCATTTGATCTAGTTATTGCGCGACTCTCCCTGCATTATGTCGCTGATTTAGCACCAATTTGCACCCAGATATTCCATACACTCACACCTGTGGGACTCTTTGTTTTTTCGGTCGAGCATCCTGTAATCACTTCTTCTGACGCTGGATGGACTTCTGGGACGCTCCGCCAAGATTGGATTGTCGATAACTATTTTACGATCGGACTGCGAGTTACGGATTGGCTTGGCGGCACGGTGCAAAAGTACCACCGCACGGTGGAAGACTATTTTCATCTCCTCAATGCAGCTGGATTTATGATTGAGGATTTGCGTGAAGCGTGTCCGCAACGCGAACACTTTCACGACGTGCAAACCTATGAGCGACGAAAACGTATTCCTCTGTTTTTGATATTCGCAGCACGCAAGCCTCGATAGCACAAGCGCATCTAATTTTTAAGCTTCAATTTGCCTAACTACCGTTAGCGCTGAATAACTCACCCCAGCAGTACCTTCGCCGGGATGGGTGGAGTCACCAACTAGCCACAAATTTTGGATTGGTGTCCGATTAGCGAATCCAAAGGGGCCAAAGGTAGGAATCCTTTGACCTATACCACCAACTATACCGCGATCGCGGGCTGTAAAATGGGCAAAGGTACGGGGTGTTGCGGCTTCTTGATAAATAATCGTTTCTGGTTTGAGATAAAAGTATTGGGCAAGACGAGCGATCGCTTCTTGGGTAAACTTTTCTTTTAGTCCTTCATAATCTTCAGTCTGCCACCACTGTGTAGGATCGACAAATGAAGAAGCAATAATTGTCGCTTTCCCCTCCGGTGCGCGGCCGTCTCCAGGATGACTGACGGAAACAAATAGGGAATTATTCTCGCCAATGGGGCCATTTACATCATACAGAAATTGGAGGTGGGGAGGGCATTCAGGCGGAATCGCGCTGGCATCTACACCCAAATACACCACAAACGCACCCGATGCTTGGGGCAGTTTTTCCACCCGATTTTTATATCCAGATGGCGCTTGTTCTCCCAATAACTGCACCAAGTTTTGCACGGTGACATTGCTAACTATGTGGTCGGCGGCTTCTGTCCAGACTTCGCCAGTTTTCTGATTTCTAATGACTACAGCAGTAGCTTTGCCGTTCTCTACTTTGATTTCTTCTACTGTGTGGCGCATCAATAATTTGCCGCCATCTCTCTCTAAAGATTGTACCAAGCGATCGCTCAATACTTGCATACTTCCCTGGAGGTGAAACAATCCTTGAGGTAGTTGTGATACACTCAACGCTGTGGCGGCATAAAGTAATGCTGTGTTCTCTGCATCTACCTGGGAGTATAGCTTTAGTTGCAAATCTAAAAAAGTTCTCAGTCGCCGGTCATTTCCCAGCCCACAGAACCGTAAAGCATCTCCTACCGTAAACAAGGTGAAGGGTACGGTAATTAATGTACTCGGACGCACCGCCTGAGTTAGCTGCCACAAATCCCATAAATTACGCGGTGGTAGCACCGGGTCGCGTCCTTGAAATTCCCAACTAGCATCAAATAAAGTTGCCATCAACTGCCAAAATGGTTCGCTACCAGGAAACTGTTTTTGTCGTTCCTCTTGCCATTTCTCTTGGTCGCGCCAAACGTTGATGGGTGTGGTTTCCCCAGGTAAATACACCGCACAAGCAGGGTCGCAAGGCGTTGCTTGTGGCAAATCTATTGACAATTCTGAGAAAATCCGGTGGTGAATTCCCCCTGGTTCCAACCCCGCCACCTGAGTTGCTCCCACATCAAAGGTAAATCCCTGGCGTTTAAAGGTCGAAGCACAACCTCCTGGTACGAGGGCTTGATCCAAAATTAAGACACTGTAACCTCTATGAGCTAATAATGCTCCAGCAGTCAGTCCACCTATTCCTGCACCGATAACGACGACATGAGAGTTACTTTTGTCAAGAGAAATGCTGGACATTAATGAGTTTCTTTAAAATTCTTAATACTTTTACTTATAATTTTACCTTCTTTGCGCCATCTGTGCCCAGCGTACTGCAAACAAACCTAACCTCTAACCCCCAACCCCTTCCCTTGAGGTGTAAAGCTGGCACTCAAAGGGCGTTAAGCGTAAGAAGTAGTACAAGGAGCTTACAAGCTATATCAACACCAACGGTTGGAAGCTAAAGTGAGTAAAGCTTTGCTCGATGACATGAGTTTGTCTCAACACCATTTAATTTGTCACCGTGCATCCGTGTACTTTTGTAAAGATTGCATAAGAAATTACGTAAAGTTATCTGCTTGATAGTGATAAATAATAAAGCTTTCATTTAAGGATGAAATTATATGTCAGTATCAGCTTCTTTAGACCTGCCTAAAACTTTCTTCCTCAACAGCTTACTAGGAGCTAATCAGACAATTTATTTAGATTTCGACGGCAATATCACCTCTGGTACTTCCTGGAACACAAGTGAACGTCCAGCTAACATTATCACCCCTGCCTTCGACTTCGATGGCGATACAGCATCCTTTAGCTCGGCTGAACTTGAAACAATTCAGTATATCTGGCAGCGCGTCGCTGAGGATTTCAGCCCGTTTAATGTTAATGTCACAACGCAGGCTCCAGCAGATATTAACGATCTGATTAAGAGCGGCAGTGATGATACTCGCTGGGGAGTGCGTGTTGCGATCGGCGGTAGCAGTTACGATTGGTATGGTAAAGGAGCCGGAGGAGTCGCCAAACTTGGTTCTTTCAACTGGAATAGTGATACTCCTGTCTTTGTTTTTGCTAAAAATACGATAAACGGTGATGAGAAGGGGACGGCTGAGGCTATCTCTCATGAAGTAGGTCATACGCTGGGACTCAAGCATGATGGACGAATAACCCCCGCTGAAGAATACTACGAAGGACATGGTAGTGGAGAGACTGGCTGGGCATCGGTCATGGGATTGGGGTATTACCAGGAGTTAACCCAGTGGAGTAAAGGCGAGTATGCTTCTGCTAACAATACTGAGGATGATTTGCAAATTATTACGACCCAAAATGGGTTCACTTACCGAGCCGATGATTGTGGTGATGCAATTGCGACAGCAAAGCCACTAACCATTTCTGGTACGTCTATCAGTGATAGTGGCATCATTGAGCGCAATACAGATCTAGATTTTTATAGTTTTGTCACAGGTACTGGTCTGATTAGCTTGATAGTGAATCCTTTTAGTCGAGGATCAAACTTAGATATTTTGGCAGAGCTATACAATTCTGCTGGTACCTTAATTGCATCGTCCAATCCAACAGATTTACTATCTGCAAGTATTACAACAAATGTCGTTGCTGGAAATTATTACCTCAAAATTGATGGTATAGGAAAAGAAAATCCTCTTTCAACTGGCTACACGGATTACGGCAGTTTGGGGCAGTACTTTATCAGTGGAACTCTAAACTTTAATAATATCCAGCGATGGGCAACTGGACAAGGCGGGTTTGGGGATACTCAAAAATGGCTAGTTGGCGATTTTAACGCAGATGGGAAAGATGATTTAGTCAACGTCTTCAATGATGGGGGTCTAGCTAGTATCGATACTCACTTATCTAATGGTGAGAGTTTTGATCTCCAGCGATGGGCAACTGGACAAGGCGGGTTTGGGGATACTCAAAAATGGCTAGT
>NZ_JAVRCI010000053.1:37296-48409 GCF_034530835.1 Nostoc sp. DedQUE12b
TTAACGCAGATGGGAAAGATGATTTAGTCAACGTCTTCAATGATGGGGGTCTAGCCAGTATCGATACTCATATTTGGTATTGAGCCAAGACAAGCGTAAAAATCTGTAATCTAATCTGAACATGGGAAGTTTTGTGGTCAAAATTTTAAAGCGACTTGGGAGTAGCTCCCGAACTTATGGGAGTGGTCTAACTCATGACGGGAGCGGTTTACTTTGCAACATTACTCACTAATTGCCGTGTTTCAAGTTCTGCTAATTATTCGGTCATAATAGAGGAGCGTAGGCGCTGCCCGCACTCCTCTATGAGACGCTGCGCGTAGTTGCTTCCCCGGAGGGGTACGGCAAGCTCAGTGAGCATTGTAAACATCGCTTCACCAATACCTTTGAGAAATTGTTGAACGAACTTTCGCTTAGTGGAATCAATCTCGTCACTTGAGTAAGGATGAATGGCACTAAGAAAAGCGTAAATCCCTAATATTCCTGGATGAAAGGGTGTGGGGAATTAAGAAGATGTTGAACTCCTTGACGCACTCGCATTCAATAGACTTCTTGGCATTTGTCGGGGTAAAGGGGAAGGTGGGGCCCCCTCTGGGGATAAGGGGCCTACCGTGTATACACAAGTCAAATTACCCCCCTTAATCCCCCCTTATAAAGGAGGGAAACCGGAAAATCTAGTTCCCTCCCCTTTATAAGGGGAGGGTTAGGGTGGGGTAAAACCTTGATTAATCAGCTATTTCAGACTTATGTGTACACCGTAGGGATAAGGGGCGGGGGAAAAGGGTAAAAAAACTCAAAATCCTTTCCCTTTAACCTTTTCCCTTTTCCCTAAGAGTGCAAAAATATATTTTTGCAAGAGACTCCATGAGCTGCGCTCACAAGGAACAATGAAAATGATCTTGGAACGATTTTGCGTTGTTTCAGCCTCTATTTTCAAGGCAGGTCTAATTGTCTGGAACACACTCAGCCTACACCCTACCCCCAATACCCTGTCCTCATGAGGTTTCACATGAATCTCAGTGCCATTAGAGTAAGGATTATGAGCTTTTACCAAAATTGCCAGAAAACCCTCTAAAAAGAAAAAACCCGCCGTAGCGGGTTACACAACAAAACTATGAACAATGAAAACTTGATTTAGCTGGAATACCTCATTTCAGCTTCCAGTTGACGGATTAGCTGCTCGTCGCCTTTTGCTCTAGCTATTTCCAAGCGATGCTCTAGGCTTTTTTGAATATTCGCTCTGTGAGTTTCTCGTGATTTGCTCAGACTTTGTAGTCTATTTTGACTCATAGTGATTACCTACTTTAGTTTTTCAATTTATGTCTTGTATTCTTAACATAGCATAAATTTTGTAGCTGTTGCTACAGAAAATATATTTTTTATATATTTTTACCAAAATATGTCTAATAACCAGATAGATCGACAACCCCTTGTGACTTTACTGAGCGATTTCGGCGCTCGCGATGTTTATGTAGGCATAATGAAGGGAGTCATAGCCCAAATCAACCCCAGACTGACGGTAGTAGACTTAACGCACCAAATTCCGCCGCAAGACATCGCCGCAGCGAGGTTTAGCCTGATGAATGCTTATGCCCATTTCCCAGTTGGGACAGTGCATCTGGCAGTAGTAGATCCAGGTGTGGGAGGTAAGCGACGAGCGATCGCAGTAGAATTTGCTCAAGGGTTTTTGGTCGGGCCAGATAATGGTATATTTAGCGGGTTACTTAGTCAAAGTCCTGCGATCGCAGCCGTCGAACTTACAAATCTTAATTATTGGCGCACTCCTCAACCAAGCAAGACTTTTCACGGTAGAGATATCTTTGCACCAGTGGCAGCTAATCTTGCTAGTGGTGTCCCCCTCAAACAGCTAGGGCAAGAAATCGATTTAGCAAGTTTGGTAAACCTGGATATAGGCAACTGCAAGCAGACAACCACCAGTGTAATGGGTTGCATTCAATATATTGACCATTTTGGCAACCTAGTGAGTAACATTCCAGCGAGTTACGTGCAAGGCAAAACTTGGTGTGTGCAAGTTGCTGGATTGAGTGTACCAGGCCGTGAAACTTACGGTGAGGTCAAAGTGGGAGAGATAATAGCTTTAGTCGGCAGTCACGGCTGGGTAGAAATTGCCATTAATTGCGGAGATGCTCACTCACAATTACAGATTAATTTACAAGATGCACTAGAAGTCTTGTTTTTTTCAGAAAATCAGACCAGTGAATATTGCTAAAGTTAAGACAGTGAAAAATAACCAGGCTGCAAAGTGCCTGTTACTGATTTGTAGGAAAGTCAAAGAAAGTGGAAAATCCTAGATATAAAACAGAGGGTGAGCAACTGCACACCACTTAAAAACAAGCATTTTCATTCACCATAGGCAGTGCCGATTCTACAAAAATTTCCAGAAAGCAACTGCTAAAAGACGTAAGTTTAAAAATGGTGACATGAAGTTCGCCTTATTGCTCATAATAATAAAAGTAACCCTTGAGCAATTTCCTGTTGTACTCTACTAGAGAATCATAATTATATTCTTAGCTATGACTACACAAACACTCTCTGCACCAGAAGTTTATCAAGGTCAGTTTGGGGAATTTACAATTACTCAAAGCGATCGCACTGGCGTAATTATCTACCGTGCTGGATTGATAGTAGCAGCACTGAGCTTTGCCATCGGCAGCGCCTTGATTTTACTCAACAATAACCCAACTGTTGTAACTTTACTGACACCTCTATATGCTTGTTTTAGTCTCGCTCTTGGTGTAAGTTTATTTACAATCCATATCTATATGGCATCACTGCACCGAACGTTGCAAGTTTTTTGGGTGATCGGTAGTATCGCATCAGTGATTCTGGCAATCACTAGTAGTGAACCTTTAGCTCTTGCTGTTTACAATCAGCCAATTACCTTATTTGGAGTTGGTTTTATCTTCGTAGCTTTGACAGGTATTTATTTTAAAGAAGCTTTTTGCTTCAATCGCCTGGAAACTAAAATATTAACCCCAATTGTACCGCTACTGTTGTTAGGACATTTGGTAGGAATTTTACCAACTCAGGCAGAAAGCATTTTATTAGGAACTTGGGCGATATTATTTTTAGTGTTTGCTCTGCGAAAGACAGTGCAAGCAATTCCTGCTGATATTGGAGATAAGTCTGTGTTTACCTACTTGAAAGAACAACGTTTAGCTAAGGTTTAATGCGGATAAAAAATCGTCGGTGTCAAAAATTTCCCAAAATCAAACTAATCAAACGCCAAGAAATGTGGACACTTACGGCTCAAGGGTGGGCGATTGCAATCGCTTTGATTGCCTATTTAATATTTTTCCTTTTTACTCATGTACACTCATTTCTCGCCGTAACTTCCCCGATCCAATCAGCAGAAGTATTAATTGTTGAAGGATGGCTACCAGATTACGCTATAGAAGAAGCTTTGACTGAATTTAAAACCGGTTCTTATCATCAAATAATTACTACCGGAGGCACATTAGGAAAAGGAAGTTATCTTACCGGATATAAGAACTTTGCAGACGTGTCGGCTGACACCTTCATAAAACTCGGTTTAGAAGCAGAAAAAGTAGTAGCCGTTCCGACACCTTTCGTGGTTAAAGATCGTAGTTATGCATCTGCTGCTGAATTTGAACGTTGGCTATCCAATTCAAATTTAAAGATAGAATCGATTAATCTTTTTTCCTTGGATGTTCATGCCCGTAGGAGTTGGTTTCTTTTTAAGAAAATACTTACCCCTGACATTAACGTTGGTGTAATTGCTGGCAAAACGCAAGATTATAATCCAAACAAATGGTGGAGTTCTAGCGAAGGTGTGCGGACGGTTCTTGATGAAGGCATCGCTTATATTTATGCACGATTTTTGAATTGGAAAGCCTAACGGTGATACAGCAGAAATATTTGCTTCGGCAGCCATTTAATTTTTAATTTGAGATTTTGGATTTTTCAGTCAATCCAAAATCCAAAATTCAAAATGATATTACTACTGACCCAAGATTTGTAATAATGCTTGTCGATAAATTTTCAACCCCTCTGCATTCAAATGGTCGCCATCACTGGTAAAATTTTCTTTAAGAACATTATTTTCATATAATGATGCTAGTCCGGCTGCGGCAACTGGTACTTTTTCTGTTTCAGCAACTTGATTAATCAGAACATTAATTTGTTCAACTCTAGAACGTGGGGCTGCTACTGCTGGATCTGAGCTTGCTGCAACTGTCGAATAAAAAGCCGGAATCAGAAAAATCTCTTTAGTTCCCATTGTACGCAGAAGTGCGATCGCCTCTTGCAGATTTTTGCTAAATAACTCATCACTAATTCTATACAAAGCATCATTTCCACCGATGGCAATAATAGCTTTTTCGCATTTCACCTTGGTAGGAATTAAACTTTTCAGTTGTTCTAGTAATGAGATTGTACTCAGACCATTTAACCCAAAATTAAAAGTACCATTCCCAAGGGTATTGCCAAGTCCAGCCGAAATAGAATCGCCAAATAAGCAACCTGAGAACTGTTTATTCTGGGCGGCGAGTGTTTGATATTGTAGGGCAATTTTCCCTAAAGGTGAAGAACTTACGTCATCTTTCGGCCGCGCATCAGCAGAACTAGCAGAGGAATTTGCCATACCAACTAGCTTCTGAATTTTTGACACCTCAATAACTAGTTGATCGCTGGGATAAGCTTCTAGAAAGCTGGTTATTCCTAGACCGTCCGGTGATTTTGCTCCGATAATCAGGGCAGATCGTAGTGCTTGTATACTAGCTTGATCGCGACGAGCGATCGCTTGGGAAGCAAAAGATAAAATTTGCTTGCCCATTCCTGTGTTTACCAACTTATCTAAAGCCACAATATCAAGCGACATTTTAACTTGAAGGGCTTCTTGAAATTTCTGTTTCTCTTCAGCGCTGAGGTAATCTAAAAAAGATTGCAGATCGGCAGAAACCTTTTGTGTCTCGTCATAGTTGCGTATATCTGCCACCGGAATTGATTGCTCAAATAAACCGTACCTGACGGTAACTTTTTCGGCTGCCAAACTAGGCAACAAACCAAAGCCACTATGCACCAGTAAAAATATTAAGCACCCAGATAGGCTTATTAGAAGACGATAGAAATATTTCATCACAGAAGATAAGAAGATAGATAGTCAATAGTTAATAGTCAAGAGTCAAGAGTCAAAAGTCAAGAGGAATTGCGAAAGAGGTCTTTGTAGAGACGGCGATTCATCGCGTCTCTTGCCTTAACCGAACAGTATCGCCCCTACTCCATCAACAGCCAACCCTAATTTGGGAATACTCAATCCAGTAGGCGTGAGGATAGAACGGTGGTAGAAGAAGGCGCATATTGGCTAGCTTGGGCGCAAATTTCGGGAATTGGCCCAGTATTACTGCGACGGCTGCAACAGCATTTTGGCACGTTAGCAACAGCTTGGAACGCTACTAAGTTACAGTTAGGAGAAGTAGAAGGTTTTGGTTTTCAGACACTAGAAAAAGTAGTACAACAGCGATCGCGTTTGCACCCAGAACAACTATTCACCAAGCACCAGCAGGAAAATTCTCATTTCTGGACGCCAGCAGATGCAGATTATCCCCGTTTACTGCTAGAAACTCCGAGTCCACCGCCAATTTTGTACTATCGCGGTGAAGTCGAACTCCAAGAAAATCTTGGACAAAAACCAATGGTTGGGATTGTCGGAACCCGCCAACCTTCAGAATATGGTATCCGTTGGACTCGCCAAATTAGTACAGCTTTGGCTAAAAATGGCTTTACAGTCGTTTCTGGTATGGCAGAGGGAATTGACACCGAAAGCCACATCGCCGCCATGAAAGCAGGTGGACGCACGATCGCAGTTTTGGGAACTGGTGTAGATGTCATCTATCCGCATAAAAATCGGGATTTATACAAGCAAATTTTGACGGCTGGGCTAGTCGTCAGTGAGTACCCCACAAAAACCCCACCCGATCGGACTCATTTTCCCCGTCGCAACCGCATTATTGCAGGCTTAAGCCGCGCCATCCTAGTAATGGAAGCACCTTTAAAATCTGGTGCCTTAATTACTGCTACCTACGCAAATGAATTTGGTAGAGATGTCTATGCATTACCTGGAAGACTTGACGATTATCCATCCCAAGGATGCTTAAAGTTACTGAGTCAGGGAGCTTCCTTCATTCTTAAAGAACTAGACGAGCTGTTAACAATGCTAGGAGCGATACCACAAATTGATGCGATTGAGGCTTCTACAGCACTAGAACAGTTAATGCCAACTTTATCGCCAGAATTGCAAACAGTAATGGATGTGTTCGCCGCAGGCGTGCCGGAGGCACTCGCAAGTGATGCTTTACCCTTCGATTTTATTGTCCAACAAACCGGTATGGCTGCTGGCTCAGTTTCCAGTGCTTTGTTACAGCTGGAACTTATGGGCTTCATTTCGCAACTACCAGGTATGCGGTATCAAAAAAGTTAATAATTAAAAGATAACAACATTATTTAGCTTTGTTTTTAGCAATTTAATCATCAGATTTCTGACAATATAAAAATACAATTTTTATATAGAAACAAATTACTTAAAATAATGAATCAGTGGGCTTTTGAATACCAAGTATAACTATTTTGCCTCGGAATACAATTCCAAGGCTAATAGTTCAAGTTCTCTTAACTGGACTAAACAACAATTATCTCAAGTTCGGTTAAAAACTCGCCCGAACATCATTCAAGTCCACTTGAGTGAACAGTAGCTCAAAGCCGCAGAACTTAAGTTATAGACAGGATGTGGTTTAGCATAATACTTTGACTGTTACCAAAATGTGGGTAATGACGAGATTTTAATTATGGGGATTCTCTTTTTGCTTGTTAAAGCCTAAATTGGTTCAAATGACTACGGGGATTATAAGTACGTATAGCCCGGATTTTTTCATAATATTCCCGCTCTTGTTGGCTGAGGTCTTTTGGTGGAACGATCGCCACTTTCACCAACTGATCGCCGCGTCCACCTTTGGGGAGGGGCCAGCCTTTGCCACGTAAACGTAGAGATTGACCAGAACGCACTCCTGCTGGTAGTTTGACATTCACTGAACCATCGGGAGTGGGTACATCAATAGATGCTCCCAGAGTCGCTTCATCTGGTGTGATTGGCACTTCGCATACCAAGTTATCGCCTTCCATTTGGAAGAACGTGTGCGGCTGAAGTTCAACTTTTAAGTATAAATCCCCCCGTTGTTGAGTCATGGGGTTGATTTGACCTTTGCCCCGCACCCGTAGGCGAGTACCAGTTTTAGCCCCAGATGGGATGTTAACATCTATTGTTTCATTACCTAAACTGAAGCGTTTTTTCACACCATTAAATGCTTCAGCAAAAGTTAGAGCGATCGCAGCTTCACTATCCTGAGTACTACCCGCACCTCCATCTTGAAACCCAAAATCGTTAAAGCTGCTGCTAAAATGAGTTGAGGTACCTGGAGAAGTGCGGTAAGACTGACTTCGGGCGTGACTTTGGCGCCCCGCACCCGCACCACGAGGGGGAGAACCACCAAAGCGTCCTAGCAACTCATTAATGAACTCATCAAAATTGCCGTATTGACTGAAGTCAAAGTTACCCATATCTGGGCCAGCACCGCCAGATGGGAAACCTTCACCAGCTTGTTTCCAATATTGACCAAATTGGTCGTACTTTTTGCGTTTATCTGGATCTGATACAACTTCGTAGGCTTCGCTAACTTCTTTGAAGCGTGCCTCTGCCTGTTTGTTGTTTGGGTTGACATCAGGATGGTATTTGCGGGCTAGTTTACGAAAGGCTTGTTTAATTTCCTCTGAACTGGCAGTCTTGCTGACTCCCAAAATAGCGTAATAGTCCTTGAAGTCGGTTGCAGCCATCTACCAGCCTCCTATAGAAATTCCCGTTATGTTTTTTTTTAAGATGAGAGATATTGAATTTGCCTGGTATAGTGCCAAACAAAATGAATCTGATTTCAAATTAACAAAAAATATAGAAAATCAAGTGTGGTTCTCGCTCATCAAGGAATCGCAATTCCCGTACTCCAATTTTTCTGATAAGCGGCTGAGGCTGTCTAATCCTTCTTCCCGACTTGGGGGAGCATCCCGGAGTTGACGGTGCATCCGCAAAATAATTTCTTCTGGAACTTGGCGCGATCGCCTTTTATTCCGTGCTAAACACAGCCAAACTGGTGTATCCACCCAAATTCCCCTAATGTGGGTAAAACCCAAGTTACGGGCTAAAGCAATGACTTCACGACGATGGCGGCGCTGGGCATTGGTGGCATCAAAAATAGCTGTATTAGTTGTGGAAATAGCTTGTTGAAATTGCCGCTCAATTTCGCGCCAAATCAGTAGCCACGCTCCTTGAACAGCTTGGGAACCGAACAATTGCCCCCGAATGGCATCTGTAGAAATTAGCGCCATTTGGGGGCATTCTGCCAGTAATTGTTTTGCCAAAGTTGACTTACCGCTACCTGGAAGACCAATCAGCAAAATTAGTGCTGAGTGCTGAGTGCTGTTAGCGGAAGCGGGGCGTTTAGCCCGTGCTGAGTAAGAAGTTAAGAGTGAGGAGTTAGAAGTTAGGAGTGAAGAGTGATTAGAAGTTTTATTCATAACTTATAACTCATAACTCAGCACTCATAACTTAGCACTCACAACTCAGCACTCACAACTCAGCACTCACAACTATTAAATGATTGTTCCATCGGGAATTACAGCATTTTTCAGCACAACAACGATGCCACTGCGGATGTAAAAACCTTGACTTTCGCGGTCAGCTTCTTGCACGTTATCTTTATTGATGATTTTGACATCGTGACCGATACTGGCATTTTTATCGATGATGGCACCGCGAATAATCGAGTCAGTACCAATACCTACAGGTATATCACCTTTTTCTACGTTGCATTGGCGTTCTACAGAAGCTTGGTAAAAATCTGCACCCATGAGAAGGGACTCTTCGATAACACAACCAGATTCAATTCGCGATCGCACTCCCAAAACTGAATGTTGAATGCGGCAATTTTTCAAAATGCAACCTTCGCCGATAATTGATTCTGTGATCTGGCAATCTAATAGTTTACTCGGAGGTAAGTATCGAGCGCGGGTATAAATTGGTGCTTTCTCATCGTAGAAACTAAAAGGTGGCTGGGGCTGCTGAGTCAGCGCTAGATTTGCATGATAAAATGCTTCGATTGTTCCAATATCTTCCCAATAGTCATCAAAAAGATAAGCTTGAACGTTGTAATCTTTAGAGGCATCAGGAATAATTTCTTTACCGAAATCAGTCCTTTCTATTCCTTCTCTCAACAACTTGAACAAAACCTCTTTTTTAAAGACATAAATCCCCATTGAGGCGATGTAAGGTTGTTGCTGGGCTTGTTCTTTTGATAATCCCAGTACGCTTGTATCAACCTGCATTTGGGTTAACGCTTCACCTTTGGGTTTTTCGCTAAAGTCTATTACTCTACCAGAATCGTCAATTTTCATCAAGCCAAAATCTGAGGCGCGGCGCTCATCGATGGGGATGACTGAGAGAGTAATATCAGCCCCCGTTTCCCTATGGCGCTGGATAAAGTCGCGATAATCCATGCGGTAGAGGTGATCGCCTGAGAGGATGAGATATTCTTCTACATCCCATTCTTCCATTAACCACAGGTACTGACGTACAGCATCGGCTGTACCTTGGAACCAGTTGGGATTTTCTGGTGTTTGTTGTGCAGCTAGCACTTCCACAAAGCCTTCATTGAAACCAGTAAAGTTGTAGGTACGGGCGATGTGACGATTCAGGGAAGCTGAGTTGAATTGTGTCAGGACGTAGATTTTGAATATTTCGGAATTGATACAGTTACTAACAGGGATATCGATTAAGCGGTACTTCCCCGCTACTGGTACTGCTGGCTTAGCGCGTAGTTTGGTTAGCGGGTAAAGCCGAGTACCTGCGCCACCACCAAGGATGATTGATAATACTTTTTTCACAAAATTTCTCCCGACTGCCTTTCAACTCTCACTCTCAGTTTAGGACTGTCTGCCACCACACGTAAGGGGGATCATCTGATTCTTTGGGATGAATTTACAGAATGCTGTTGGTGATAGATGGCGCTGCCTGTTAATCAAAAAACTAATTTAGAATATCAAATTTTACTTACTTATTGAAAGTATAAAGTGTACTGCCATTACAAACACTGAATTCATTAGGACTTACGCACTGTACAAATTAACCACAATATACACGACGGTATTTCTCTGTTTCAGGCGCTTCGCATAACCCTGATTTACTTGCTTTCTTTGTACTCGCTAAGTGTTAAACATGGCTAAAACACCCAAAGGGCGTGTAATAACTATGTAAAATTTGCAAGCCTTAATGTAAAATTTGCCACAAAACACTATGTATTACTTATCAGCTTTCAAAAGACTTCAGAAATAAACTGATTGTCTCCTGTGAGGGGCAAGGTTTTCGTGGACACCGACAATTTATTCTTTCAACTCCTGTGGCAAATTTTTGAAATTCAACTTTACTTATGGACTTATTTTCATCTAAAAAGTTTTTGAGTGTCTCTTGAAATTTTACAATTTCCGATTCATCTGTGTCTACTTCTGGATTATCTAAGCAAGGTTCTTTCAAAGATACTTCCATTTGGGATATGAAATTTTGAATCGAAGTTAAAATTTCTGGCTCACCACTCAAATCACTATACAGCACTTGGATTTCACTTAAACTTTTTTGAGCTGCTTTCATTATTTAACATGCATTAACTTTTACTATTTATTATAATAATTTATATTTTTCAATTATTAAAAAAAATTCAATTTTCCGTCATTCAATAAATAAAATAAAATTATTTTGAAAAATCAAATAAACTTATTTATAAAATAAATTAAATACCATTACAGATAGAGCGATCTGCTGGAAGTAGTTTAGAATTATTTGTGAGATAATTCTTTAGTAAATTACAGCTTTTGATTAACAGATCATTAACATTAGTATAAGTATCAATTGGATTCAAACTCCATATTCTGACAGTATTATCGTCACTAGCAGATACAATTGTTTGACCATCAGGGCTAAAGCTCACGTAAGGATTCAGGTCTAATATTTAAGAAGCAGTGATGGGCGAGACAGATAGCT
>NZ_JAVRCI010000054.1:0-31887 GCF_034530835.1 Nostoc sp. DedQUE12b
GTTTATTGAATTCGGGTAGTCGTTTATTGAATTCGGGTAGTCGTTTATTGAATTCGGGCAATTTACAAGATTTTACGTAAAAAAGTTCAAAATATTTGTACTATATAAGTCAAGTTATACTGAAAAATGCGGGTGCCAAGTAACCCTAATTATGTTTATCCTAGTGCTGTACAGTCCAGGATAGAAGTCAGTTTTTATCCTGGCGCATTATTAATAACAGAAAGGTGATTTATGTCACGTCTAAAACGCGGGTCTAAAGTAATTGATAGAGCGCAGCGTCGGATTGCGGCTTTGAAATCGATCAGTCCCAGCTTAGACTTAGGGAATGGGGTAACAATTGATGCCTTTGCAGCCCTTATCAAAACAACACAAGATAAATTGGAAGCTTATAACTCAAGCCTTTCCACCGTGGATATGACTCAGGAAGCCTTAGAAGTTACCGAAAAGTCGTTGATGGAACTAACAGAACACATGTTACTGAGTGTAGCTGCAAAGTATGGCAAGAATAGCGATGAGTACAAAATGGCGGGGGGCGTTCGTCGAAGCGATCGCAAGCGTCCGGCGCGAAAGCCTAAGCAAAACGCTGTTGCTTGATAAATCTGGGTTTTTACCCCTCCCTAACCCTCCCCTTATAAAGGGGAGCCACTGCGTTGGGCGGCTTCGCCGACTTGAAGCATGTGGCGTGAGGGAACCGGATTTTCTTGTTTCCCCCCTTGTAAAGGGGGGATTAAGGGGGGTAAAACGCTTGTAGAATAAGTGTTTAAGCTTAATTTGACACGTATGCATATTGCCATGCCCCCTACGATAAATCTATATGTATCAGGATTTTTGTGAATTGGTGTCAAAGGTGTTTTTTGCCGTTTGGTGAGATGGTGAAGTACCAAAAAGGAGTAAATTAGAATTTACCTCAAATCCCACTTATAAATTACTTAAATCTTTACAAGATTTAAGCATTAACGTAAATGAATACAAATAAAATTACACTTTCCCAGTTAGAAAACTTTTTAATGGGAGCGGCGGATATTCTGCGCGGCAAAATGGACGCATCCGAATATAAAGAATATATTTTTGGGATGCTATTCCTGAAGCGGATGTCTGATGTTTTTGATGAAAAACGGGCTAAAATTCGTAAAGATTATCGGCATCTGCCCGAAGATACTATTAATGAGTTATTAACAGAAAAAATTAGCTACGGTGAGACTTTTTTTGTTCCCAATCGCGCCCGATGGCACGAGAGTTTTATAGATGAGAATGGCGTAAAACAACCCGCCATTAAGAATCTACAGAGCAATATTGGCGAAATGCTCAATAAAGCTTTAAATGCTTTAGAAGATGAAAACTCGGTACTTTCTGGAGTACTTAAACATATTAATTTTAATCGGGAAATCAATAATCAACGAGTCGTAAAAGACCCAGATTTACGCTTATTGATTGACCATTTTAATAATCCTAAATTTGTTTTAATTAATGATAACTTTGAATTTCCTGATTTATTAGGTGCAGCTTATGAGTATTTGATTAAATTTTTTGCTGATAGTTCGGGTAAAAAAGGCGGACAGTTTTATACTCCTGCTTCTGTGGTGCGGTTGATAGTGCAGTTATTAAAACCACAGGAAAAAATGAGTATTTATGACCCCACTGCTGGTTCTGGAGGAATGTTAATTCAATCGGTGCAGTATGTTAATGAACAAGGGGGAAATGAGCAAAATCTGGAATTACATGGACAGGATAATGATGGTACGGTGGTTTCTATTTGTAAAATGAATTTGATTCTGCACAATATTTTTAAAGGTCATATTGAATTTGGAGATACTTTAGTTTCCCCTGCTAATGTCAAAGATGGCAGAATACACCAGTTTGATATTGTCATTGCTAATCCGCCCTTTGCTCAAAATTATAATAGTGCGGCACTCCAGCATCAAAACCGCTTTAGTTATGGATTTGCGCCGGAAACGAAAAAAGCTGATTTAATGTTTGTGCAGCATATCCTGGCTAGTTTAAAACAGGATGGACGGGCGGCAGTAATTATGCCTCATGGGGTATTATTTCGCGGCAGTGATGAGAAGAAAATCCGCGAGAAAATGTTACAAGATAATGGTGGAGTGATTGAAGGCATTATTAGCTTACCTCAAAAATTGTTTTATGGGACTGGTATCCCGGCGGTGATTTTGGTATTAAATAAAAATAAGCCTGATGCACTACAAAATAAGGTATTTTTTATTAATGCTGATGCTGAATATGGAGAAGGGAAGAATCGTAATTTTTTAAGGTCTGAAGATATTGAAAAAATTGATTATATCTTTACCCGTAAGGAAGAAATAGACAAATATTCTCGGTTGGTGGATATTGCGGAAATTGCGGGGAATGATTGGAATCTTAACGTGCGTCGTTATGTTGATAATACCCCGGAACCCGAACCGGAAGATGTTAGGGCGCATTTATTGGGGGGTATTCCTAAACCAGAAGTGGCTGCTAAGTCTCATATACTGGCAAAGTTGGGTTTAAAATCTGATTTGGTGTTTCAAGATAAAGATGCTGATTATTATGATTTTCATGGTCATATTCACAATAAAGATGATTTAAAAACTCTGATTGAAAGCAATCAGGATTTATGCAAAATTATTGATGATATGGATAGTTTGTTAGTCGATTGGTGGCAAGAAGCTAAGAATGATTTTGCTAGTTTAGCCCCAAGTTCACCCAATACTGGAGAACTCAAAAATGGCAGTCAATTACCTCATGTCCGACAAGAATTAATTGATTCTTTGAAAGATAAATTAGTGCCTGTGAATGTGTTGGATTTGTTTCAAGTAGCGGGTGTGTTTGTTAATTGGTGGGATAATATTAGATACGATTTAAAAACGATTATCCAAAATGGTTGGAGTCCTACTTTAATTCCCGATTCTTATATTATTAAGGCATTCTTTCAAGCTGAAGCTGATGAAATTGAGCAGTTAGAAAGTGATATCGCTCAAAAGGATGCTGAGATTGAGTCGTTGCTGGAAACATCCCAGGAATTATTAGAGTATGAAGCAGAAGAAGATGAGAAGATTACAGCAAAGTTAATGAAGGATGAACTAACGGCGAGGGTTAAAAAAAGTAAAGAAAAAATCGCTCTACCTTTATTTGCTGGGGGAAATGCTAAGGAGTTAAAAGCGGAGTTAAAGGAATATGAGCAAGTTTTGAAACAGTTTAAAAAAGCGGAGGATGAGTTAAAGAGTTTTAAGGGAACTCTTAAGCAGAAACAACTGGAGTTTGAATTGAAGATTTTATTAAAGAAATTTGGGGCTGAGGATCAGATTTATGAACACGAACAGTTATTAATTCAAGCTAGGAAAGAGTTGGCTGAGTTGGGCACGGAAGAGGAAGTTAAAAAGGATAAGGAGAAAAAGAAAAAGTTTACAGCTTTGACGGGGGATATTAAAAAGTTAGAAGCGAGAATTGTGAATATTCAGGATTTAATGGCAAATTTTGGGGGTGTGATTACGGAGGAGGAAGCGAAGGAGTTGATTTTGCAAAAGCATTATGATTTAGTGTCTGAACAGTTAGATAGATTTTTAAATGGAATTAGAAGAACGGTGATTTTTGTGTTTGATAATTTTTGGGATAAATATGCGGTTGCTGCTGGGAGTATGGAACGGGAACGGGAGGAGACGTTACAAGAGTTAAATGATTTTTTGAGTAAGCTGAATTATATTTGAGAGATATGGTTAAGAGTTGTTTGAAAAGTGATTGGTTGTGATTTTAATTGTACTTACCCCCCTTAGTCCCCCCTTGTAAAGGGGGGAAACAAGAAAAATCCGGTTCCCTCACGCCACATGCTTCAAGTCGGCGAAGCCGCCCAACGCAGTGGCTCCCCTTTATAAGGGGAGGGTTAGGGTGGGGTAAAAACATTTGATACATCAATCATGACTTTTCAAACATATTTTAAGAGCATTTGGGCTAGTGGAAGGTTTGTAATTTATGAATAATGCTAAAAAGGCATATTTTGAAAAAGAGGATATTCTGCATTTAACTATTGCTGATGAAGAGGAAGCGGAAAGTGTGGAAATTAGCCCTAATATTACGGCAGAACTTAATGAGGATGGAGATTTAATAGGGATAGAAATTATCAATGCTAGTGTTTTTATTGGGGATTCAATTAATAAACCTCCATTACAAATATTTCAAGAAATTGGTTTAGTTGGATGTTTTAATGGTGATGCTGATCTGTTGGTTAATTATAAAATTAAAATTGCTGATTATCTTAAAGCAAAACAAGAAGAAAACCGACTATGATTATTGTTGATATTTTATTGGGTGAAGTAGTTACATAATTGTAGGTTGGGTAGAACGCAGTGAAACCCAACATTTTCGTGTTTTTGTTGGGTTTCGTTTCTCAACCCAACCTACAAAGTATATTTAATTTTTTATAGGGTTAGTGGTGGTTAATCAATTGGATGATAATCGAGAGTTTAAGGATTCGCCTTTAGGGATGATTCCAAAGGATTGGGATGTAAAATTTTTAGGTGATTGTGCATTTATAACGAAATTAGCTGGTTTTGAATATACTAACTATTTCAATAATTACTCTCAAACAGGTGAAATCATTGCTTTAAGAGTGCTAAATCTTAGAAATGGTAAACTTGAGCTTACAAATATACAAACAATTCCTAAGTCTACATCTAAAAAACTTCCTCGTTCTGCGCTTCACAAAAACGATTTGGTTATTTCTTATGTTGGTACAATAGGAGAAGTAGCTTTAATTGAAGAAGATGATCGATTTCATTTAGCTCCAAATGTAGCTAAAATTTCTCCTAATCAACAAATTATTTTATCCAAATTCTTATTTATTCAAATACTTAGCGAAACAACTCAAAAAAAATTAATTTATCTTAGCACTACAACTTCGCAACCTGCTCTTAGTATGAGTAGACTAAGGCAATTACCTATTATATTACCTCCCTTTTCTGAACAGAAACAAATAGCGAAAATATTAGATACGGTAAATAAAGCGATCGCACAAACAGAAACCCTCATCGCCAAGTACAAAAGAGTCAAAACCGGGTTAATGCAAGACCTCCTGACTCGCGGGATAGATGAACATGGTCAACTGCGCGATCCAAGAACTCATAAATTTAAGCGATCGCCTTTAGGGATGATTCCCGATGAATGGGATGTAGTTACATTATCAAATGAAATTGATATAGTGCATGGTCATGGTTTTAAAGGTGAATATTTTTCCGATCAGCCTCCAGGCACAATTTTATTAGTTCCTGGTAATTTTTATAGAGAAGGAGGAATTTACTTTGATAATAGAAATACTAAATTTTATCAAGGATTAATCCCAGAGTGGACGATCTTGAATAATGGAGATATTTTAATTGTTATGACGGATCTCTCACCTCAAACATTAATTTTAGGAAGAGTCATTCAAATTGACTTACCATTTAAAGTTTTACATAATCAACGAATAGGAAAAATAATTATAAAATTACCAGAAACATGGAATAATCGCTTTTTAATGGCTGTAATGAATAGTACACGGGTTCGTAATGGAATTATTAATAATGCTACAGGAACAACTGTTAAACACACATCACCTGAACGGATAATAGCAAATATAGTTCCTAAGCCTTGCATAAGAGAACAAAAACAAATATTAACAATATTAGATAAGCAAGAGGAATTAATTTCCTCAGAACAAACCAATCTAACCAAACTCCAAAAAATAAAAACCGGCTTAATGCAAGACCTCCTAACCGGAAAAACCTCCGTCAAACCCTTACTAACAAACCAACCATGAGTGCATCCAAAAGCCAAAGAGAAAACCTCCGACTAAATGAAAAAAACCCCGTTGACGAATCTAACGCGAGATAATATAAAAATAGAGTCTAATGAAAAATATCATGCAAGCATACAAACTCAAAGGCAAAATTGATCCATCTGGTAAATTGCTAATTACTGAACCCCTGAATTTACCCCCCGGAGATGTAGAAATTGTAGTTTGGCAAGCTACAGATACCCTTGATAATCCTACAACCGTAGCAAGTGAAACAGCACCAGAAACACCTAGAAGACCAACTAAAATTAAGGCTTTACAAAACTGGTTTGATAAAACCCAACCCGCACCACCTGATTTTGATCCAGATCAAGCTAAATGGGAATATCTGAAGGAAAAACATAATCTGTGAAAGTCTTGATTGACACGAACATAATTATAGATATTGCCTTAGAACGACAGCCTTTTTTCACTAATAGCGAGACAGTTTTATTATTTGTTGAACAGGGACAAATAGAAGGCTACATTTCAGCATCAACCATTAGTGACCTTTACTATCTTATCCGTAAACAGAAGGGTCGAGATTTAGCTATTGAGTTTTTGCAAGAAATAGCTACCTTCTGTCAAATTGCTACAGTAAATCAGGCTGTAATTACAATGGCTTTCACAACCAACTTTAAGGATTTTGAAGATGCCATTCAATACTCCACTGCGGTAGTTAATCAATTAGATGCGATTATTACCCGTAATCCCCAAGATTTCCCCGTTGTTGCACCGCGAATTCTTACTCCTGACCAATTAATTGAGGAATTAACCAACTCTCCTTAACTGACTTAAACAACCATGAGTGCATCCAAAAGCCAAAGAGAAAACCTCCGACTGGATGAAAAAAACCACGTTGAAGAACCCTTATTAAACCAACTAGAAAACTTAGGCTGGAGAGTCATCTGCCTAGAAATGCACCAACAAAAACCCAGCGATAGCTACCGTAACAACTTTGGCGAAGTTATCCTTTTACCCCAACTCCAACAAGCCTTACAAAAAATTAACCCATTTCTGCGAGACGAACAAATAAACGAAGTCGTCCAAAAAATTACCACCTTTCCCAGAAGCACCTTAATCGAAAATAATCGATATATTCTCAACCTACTTCTAGAAAATACCAGCGTCTCCATTAACCACAATACCCAAGAACAAAGCCCCACCGTTCGCTATATTGACTTTAACTCTCAAACCTTTTTACAAAATAATTCTTTTATTGCCATCTCTCAATTTAAAGTCCGCATTCCAGGGACAGACAATCATATTATTCCTGATATTACCTTATTTATTAACGGTCTTCCCGTCGTCGTGATTGAATGTAAATCACCAAAAGTTAAAGATGCCATTCCCGAAGCCATTGACCAATTAATGCGCTATAGTCAACAACGCGGCGAAACATCGGAAGGCAACCAAGAATTATTTTATTATAATCAGTTTATTATCACCACTTGCCGACAAGAAGCGAAATTTGGCACAATTACCACCCGCACCGAAAAACGCTTTTATCGCTGGATAGATCCCCATCCTTTTAAATTAAGTGATATTCAAAATAATATCGGAACATCCCCCAACGATCAACAAAGATTGGTTGCAGGGATGTGTTACCCCGAAAACATTTTAAGCATTATTCAAATTTTTACCATATTTAGCACCAATGACAAAGGCGAAACCATCAAAATCGTCGCCAGATACCAACAATTCCGCGCCGTCAAACTAGCCGTTGAACGCTTAATTACCGGGAAAAATCGCAAACAACGCAGTGGAATTATTTGGCATACCCAAGGTTCAGGCAAATCTTTAACCATGCTGTTTATGGTGCGAGAAATGCGAAAACATACCCAGCTAAGTAGTTGGAAAATAGTTTTTATTACCGATAGAACTCAACTACAAGACCAATTACAAACCACAAGTCAAGGAATTGGGCAAAATATCAAATTAGCCGAATGGATAAAACCCAAACCAGACGAACCTAATAAAAGTTTACATGAACTACTTGCCAATGATACCCCCGATATTGTCATGGCAATGATGCAAAAATTCCAAGAAAAAGACTTAGAGATAATTTTCCCCAAATTAAATGAAAGTCCAAATGTTTTACTGATGATTGATGAAGCGCACCGTTCCCAATATACACAACTGGGGACAAATTTAGACCGTGCTTTACCCAATGCTACCAGAATCGCCTATACAGGAACTCCCATTGATAAAACCGAAGAAACCTTTGGCGACTATATCGACAAATACACCATGAAGGAGTCTATTGCAGACGGAACAACCTTAGAAATTGTTTACGAAGGACGTACCCACAACGCCGAAATTAGCGATAAAGCCGGAATGGATGCTAAGTTTAGCGATGTTTTCAGCGAATATAATTTAAACGAACGCTTGCAAATTTTGGGTTATGGAACTCGTGACGCTTATTTAGAAGCCATGCCCATCATCGCAGCAAAAGCCCGTGATATGGTAGATCATTATATTGAATATGTCTTTTCTGGAGGATTTAAAGCCCAAGTCGTCGCCACATCCAGAGAAGCAGCTTGGAGATATAAACAATGTTTCGATGCAGCCATTCAAGCTAAGATCGCAGAGTTAGAACTCAACAATCCCCTGAATATCAATATAGCCAGACTGCGAGAATTAGAGACGACTGTAGTGATTTCTGGGAATAATAACGATCCGCCTCATATTAAAGTTTACACCAATCCTAATTATCACAATACCAGCATTCAACGCTTTAAATTATCCTTTGATGCAACTGAAACAGCCGGCAATACATCCATCAATGGCAAAGTCGGGATAATTATCGTCAATAATATGCTATTGGTTGGTTTTGATGCTCCCATCGAGCAAGTTTTGTATTTAGATAGAGTGATTCGCGATCATAATTTATTACAAGCGATCGCCCGTGTCAATAGAGTCGGAGAAGAACACAAAGATAAAGGCTTTGTCGTTGATTATGTTGGCGTTGGACATCATCTCAAAAAAGCATTAGATACTTATCAACAGAAAGAACAACAAGAAATCATTAGCCAAATCCGCGACGAACAAAAAGAAATTCATGATTTAATCTTAGCCCACCGAGAAATCTGGAATTTCTTAGAACAATACAACTTAACAGATTTTTCTGATGCCGATGCCTTCTATGATTTATTCTATGATGAAGATATCCGCTTTGCATATATTCTCGCCTTTAAAAAACTCACCAAAGCCTTTAATGTAGTTATGCCACGTAAAGAAGCCCTAGATTACTGGCAAGATTACAAAAATTTTATTGCGATTAATAGCCTAGCTTATAAAAACTTTGGCTATGCGCGTTTTAGTTTCAAAGGCATACCCGAAAAACTGCGTAATATAGCAGATGAATTTCTCAAATCTCGCGGCATTGAACAGAAAGTCGCCCCAATTTACCTTTTAGATGATAACTTTGAAACCTTTGTCAATAGCCACACCCGCACAAAAACTAAAGCCGCCACAGTCGAACACGCCATTAGGAATTATATCAACTTAAATTTTAACGAAGATCCAGAATTATTTCTTTCCTTCTCTGAAAAACTAGAACAAATATTAACAGAATTTGCAGATAATTGGGAACGCATATATGAAGAAGTAGAAAAACTGAGAAAAGAGATTAAATCAAAGGAACAGGAAAATACTTATGGGCTAAATCGGAAAACTCAAATGCCAATTTTTCGTATTTTCAGAGCCAATCTATTTGATAACCGCGAACTTAATGAAGATGAAATTACCCAAAATGTCAACTTAACTTTACATACCTTCAATTTGATTAGGCAAGAAGTTCAAACTGCTGGATTTTGGGCTTCAATCCCGGCACAAAATCGACTGAAGGAAGAATTACAAAAACTGTTTCTTTCTCCTGATTTTGTTTCCTATCCTAATATTGTTCAACAAAGGAAAGAACTGATCACTCGTCTGCTAGAATGGTCAAAAGAAAACCATGCTAAGTTGAGCAGAGAATAACCAATGAAGCTAGATTATCATATTATTTATTCGGCTCAACGTAAAAGCCTAACCCTTTCAGTAGAACGAGATAAAACAATATTAGTTCGCGCCCCTATTGGGCTATCCGAAGAGAAAATTCACCAAGCCGTTGAATCTAAGAAACTCTGGCTTTATGAAAAACTAAACCATAACCAAAAATACCCAGATAAAACCACCTACAAAGAATTTGTATCTGGGGAAACTCTGCTATATCTAGGTAAAAATTACCGCTTAGAAATTACCGATGACCGAGTTCCTAATGTGCGCTTTCACTCTCGCTTTTTGATATCACGCTGTCATCAAGAAACTGCTTTTCAATTATTCCGCGATTGGTACACCAAACGCGCATATATTAAACTTCCCCCGAAAGTAAAAGACTTTGCTGAATCTTTGGGCGTGCAATATAATCAAATACTAGTTTCTGATTTAAAATACCGATGGGGCAGTTGTACACCTAATAATAATTTAAACTTTAACTGGAGAATTATGAAAGCTCCAGTTTTTGTAATTGATTACTTAATTGTGCATGAATTAGCCCATCTTTTAGAAAGTAATCACACCCCTAAATTTTGGAATATAGTCGCCGTTCAAGTTCCTAACTATCAAGTTGCAAAAAACTGGTTACGCGATAACGGGAATACCTTAGAAGTAGATTTTTTAGATAAAAAGTTGGAATTAACTACAGCAACAACTGATTAACCTATAGCCATTTTCAATCCGGTGAGGTACGGGTATGCAAATAGACCTAGAGTTACCCCACCCTAACCCTCCCCTTGTAAAGGGGAGGGAACAAGATAGATTTCTTTTTCGGTTGCGCTGCTAACCCAGGTTGGACTATCAATCCCTTGTAAAGGGGAGGGAACAAGATAGATTTCTTTTTCCCCCCTTTACAAGGGGGGATTAAGGGGGGTAATTCGACATGTGTGTACACTTACTGAAAACATCAAATTCCATGACTTTTACCAACTACCCAATTACGCCGGAAAAATCGGGCTAAAGCTGATTCTTCTAAAGATAAATAAATTGGGCGTCCGTGGGGACAGGTGCGGGGGTTACGAGTGCGTTGCCAATTATCTAAAAGTGTCTGCATTTCTTGTTGATTCATCGGTGTACCATTACGAATTGCACTGCGACAGGCGACAGCTACTTGGGCTGTTTGTAAATCGCCTCCCCAACTAAGTTCTAAAATAGCTTCTGCACAGTCGTCTCGCTGTTGCAAAGGTGCGGGTATGTTTCGCACTGCCCAAAGTTGTTCGCCAAAGGGTTCTATTTCTAAACCGATGCGTTGCAGTTGCGATACTTGCGCTGGCGACAATTGATAAAGAATGATTGGCGGTTCGACGGGGACAAGTTGCCAATTATCACACAATTGCTCATACAAAACTCGCTCATGGGCAATGTGCTGTTCTACTAACCACATCCCACCTGAATGTTCCGCCACAATATAAGTGTTGCTAACTTGCGCGACAGCTTTTAAAGAGTTAGGAGTTGGGAGTGAGGAGTTAGGAGTTTTGGGATTTTCATTAGGATTTTGAGAATTGAAATTATAGCTGCCTTTGGCTTCTGCGGCTTTGAGTAATTTACTAACTCGTGTTGTGTGAACAGCTTCTTTGAGATTGTTAGAAGAGATGCTGAGTGCTTGTTTAATTGCTTGGGTAATTTGCTCTTGCCAATAAATGATTTCGTTGAGGTAAATTTCTGTTTTTGCTGGATTGCGATTCCAGTTAATTTGACCGGGGGAAATGGCAAGATGTAAGAAACAAATTGGATAGCGATCGCGTGGTAATGTTCTGTGAAATGCTGATAATATCGTTTGCTCTAATTCCGGTGTCTTCACCATCCTACCGTTAATGGCTACACGTACCCAATCTGGACGATGACGATGACAGCGATCGGGTAATCCTACCACTAAATTTAGTGCTGAGTGCTGAGTGCTGAGTGCTGAGTGCTGAGTGGGGAGTGGGGAGTTAGGAGTGGGGAGTTCTGAGTTTAGTGGGTTGGGTATTTCGAGTTTTACTTCTTGCAAGTCACCTTGTCGCACTTGCGGTAAAATCTGCGGTAGTAGTTGTCCAGTTGTGGCAGCAGGACAAATGGTAAACCATTGACGGTCATTTTGCCAAATCTGCCAGGTGACATGGGGATGACACAGGGCGATTTGGTGAATTGTGGTTTGCACAGCTTTCATTTGCTGTGCTGTTGTGGGTAATCCCTGACGACGAGATGAGCAATTACCGAAAAGATGAGAAACTGTAACTACTGTACCAGGTGCGATCGCAGTTGCTTCAACTTGTACAACTTTCCCACCATCACCATAAATTATCCGCCATCCTAATTTTCCGCCCAGAGGACGACTCAAAATTTCTAAATTAGCCAGAGTCGTTAAACTGTGCAACGCCTCACCACGAAACCCTAAACTGTTAATTTTCCACAAATCGGCACTAGAGCGAATTTTACTAGTGCTGTGGGCTGTGGCTGCTTGTTGTAAATCATCTAGGTTCATTCCACAGCCATTATCTGCCACTCGAATTCGCCATTGCTGCGGCCACAGAGAAACCACAATTCTTGTTGCACCTGCGTCTAGGGAATTTTCTACCAATTCCCGCACCACAGAGGCTAAAGAGTCGATTACCTCTCCAGCTGTAATGAGATATACAACTTCTGTTGGTAGAGCTTGAATAGTAGATGCCATAAATTATAGTTTATAGCTTCTGGGGGCACGCTATATACGACTTATAGCAAGAATCCTTTCTCAGCAACAAAAGAACCACAAATAAACACTGATAAATTATCTGTGTACATCTGTGGTTTAATTTATAAAACATTAATTTTGCAAGATATCTATTATGTATTACAACTTTTTCGATGGCATCAGAAAAAGTTAGTAATTGCAACATTAATTAACATTAAATCACCTGACTTTATGGATATTTTTAGGCGATTCGTTAATTGCTATCTCTCATGGACAAAATTTTAGCTGGTTCAGGTTTGAGCAAACCGTTCAACAGTGATGCAGGACGTTGACTGTAAGGCCAAGCAAAAGCATGACGGAAAGCTGCATCTTGACAAGCTTGTAGTTGTTCAAAACTAATAATATTGTAAGTCAAGAGATTTTCATACTCAAATGGTAGACGCACATTGTGCAATCCGGCATTATCAGTACAGATAGCGATATCAACTCCAGCATCAAGACAACGGTCAAAAACTAATTTGAGTTGACGTATATCCTGCAAAGTTCCAGTTTTTAGGTAAGTTGTCGGACAAACCTCTAAACATTGCCCGCGTCTAGCTACATCATTAAGTAGCTCTGGATATAGTAGGGGAATTTGAATGCCGTGACCAATCCGCATCAGATATGGTAACAGTTCTGGGTAACAACCAGCGGTGGTTTCATATAGATGTCCCGTGGTGTTAACGCCCAGCGATCGCGCATAATCATATAAGCTAATCCATTCTTCTAAGCGATCGGCGTAATAACTATCACCTCCGGCTACATCTACTGCACAGACATACTGTTTATTTTGTGCTGCCAAATCAACAATCGCCTTGTTCACCTCATAAGGTAGGCGTGTGTGCATACAGAGAATTTGGCTAGTAACAATCGGATATTCTGGCTGCTGGCTGGCAAGCCCTACGACTCTGACAATTTCTGCCATCTTGTCAATTCTTTCGGATTGACTCAGATGCTCAGGTGTCCGCAAATAAGGAGTGTAGCGCAGTTCCAGATAAGCCAAATTTTCAAATATGTAAGCACCCCGCACCAAGCGATAAATAAAGTAAGGCAAAGTCTCTACAGTTTGCACGCTTTCTACCAAGGTGTGTAATTCTAGATACTCATCTAGAGTGTTACGTGGGCGGGTATAAAAATCTTCAAAATCTGAATAGTCAGCAAAGCGGGAAATTAACTCCGAAGAATGCCGCTCGAAATATCGCCATAAAACTCGTGGTACGACCGAGCCGCCTAGATGTCTATGTAATTCAGCGTATAAAGCCATAGTGGTATTTTTAGGTAAAAATTTCAATGATTGTAACAAAAACATCGAGAGAAAAATCTGTCATCGAAAAAATTTTGCTCCAACTTTTTTGGAGTAGAGGTTTCCCTCCATCTGAATTTCAACAAATACTCTGACCGAGAAACTGGGCAAACGATTTGGTGGCTTGAAATTATATAGGGTTGAGAGCAACAAATAAATTACTGCCTCCTACCTCCTGCACTAGTATTTGCAGTATGAATCAACTTGACATTACCAAGATTAAATTGATAACATTGATATCCTTAATTTTTGTGCTATACTAAAAGAACATTGCTATTGTTAAGCGACTGAAATATAGCAATATGTTTTTCCTTTAACAAAGCAAATTCCTGGCAAGGTTGGTATTAATTGAAAATTCAAGCGTTGGAAGTCAAGGCTGGCGATCGCATTATTGCTTACTGCAACAATAAAATGCAAACCTGCAAGGTAAAACGCATTTTAGATCCAGGTCAAGCTAATATCACACTATCAGTATTTACTTCTGAGAATTATCGCGGTTGCTCAGTTTCATCTATAGTTCGCTTCCAAAGCAACGCTTTAGTTGATTTGGTAAGTTAGCTAAAAACCAAGTAAATATTCAAACTCAAAAATATTTCTAGCTATTGTCCAGCCTCAAACTGGACAAAATTTTTGTAAAAGGTGCGATGCCTGCGGTTTTTAATAGCCTACGCACATACAAATTCATTAATTTTAGCTAGATAATTTTTCTGAAAATGTAAAGCACCATTTAGTTATTGGTAAACTGTTCCAGATATACTAATTATATCTAAATTTAATTAAAATATTTTGGGGTGGACAGTATTCTGCTGACCTGTACTGAGCGTTATTAAAGTAGCGCAGATCCTAAAGTCTTGCCCACCCTAATTATGCAAGTTAAAGGTGGAAAAGTTGATTACTAAACTTAACCCTCCACTTGATGGCTTTTTTCATTTCTTTTTCACATCACGAGCCATGTTGAGGTAGTAGTCGTCAAGTTTGGCATTAGAACGACGGCGGTCAGTGGTAGGAATTTGAGCAATATTATCCCGATTCGTTTCAATTGGCTGTT
Source organism: Nostoc sp. DedQUE12b (assembly GCF_034530835.1). Taxonomy (NCBI): domain Bacteria; kingdom Bacillati; phylum Cyanobacteriota; class Cyanophyceae; order Nostocales; family Nostocaceae; genus Nostoc; species Nostoc sp. DedQUE12b. The sequence goes on from NZ_JAVRCI010000054.1 coordinate 14,882, forward strand.
TAGTTGAAGCTTGATTTACGCCTTGCACCTGATCTGATTCCAAGAAATAACCAGACTCAGAGAATCCGAAAAGCTGGGCAAAAAAACCAAATAAATTTCCGAAAAAATTAGAAATACTTTGAAATAAAACACCAAACAAGCCTTCAATACGAAGGAATAAGTTCCGAATAATTTGAGTTAGACGAAGCATAAAAGCACCTTCAATGATTGCCTATTATTATTGTGACTCAATTCGGATTCGGAAATTGGTGCTATGGAAAAAATCTACCAGTAGGTAGGTATAATTCCCACAACCTCTATTTTTCCTGAACTAGCAAAACCGACTTCACAGGACGCTTGATAGAATTTCCCTCCAAATCAACCTTTCCGTAAAAGGTTTTCCCATTGTAATAAAGCGAAGAGGAACTTCCCCCATCCAAATTCATTGCTTGATCGGCTTCAAGAGTTTTCATCAAATCAGCTAATGCTGGCAAAGATATTCCATTCGCGGGAGCCGAGGGTTTTTGAGCTACCATAACTAAAATAATGCTGCCATCACGGGTGATACCTACGGCAGTTCTGGCATTGGGTTGGTTGCTGCCAAGGGCATCTCGTTTATTAGCGTTGTCCACAAAGCCCTCTTTTTCTAAGGTGAGTTCTGGTAATAGGCGTGGGCCAGCACCTATAGCATCGACTAACTGACAATCTGCTGGTGGTGACTGATTGTGTAGGGCAATAGAATAGCGGGTAGTTTGCCCACATAAGTAGCGACGGAATTCTGAACGATTGAATATTTGACCCAAATAAGATTTTAAGTTGGGATTGTTCACCAGCCGCTCGTTTTCCTTGGGATTGGCTATCAACTTTCCTTGTCGGACAACATAAGATGTAGTTTTTTGGTTGGCTGGGTCAAAAAAGCCTGCATTCAAAATAGCTGCGGCTCGATGCTTTTGGGCAAATTCCTCTACAGTGGCTACCTTCTGTGATAGTGCAGGAGTCACCAAAAATTTGCTATTAGCTGGAATCAACACGACGTGAGCGATGCTTTGGGGCAAAGTGCGATCAAAGTAGCGGATAGTTTTTGGTGGTGAAGTCGCAATAGTGGGTATCGAAGGTGTTGAAAAACGCAAATTAAACCACAACACCATTGCCAAACTAATTAATATCAAAGCCAGTAGTTTGATTTTTCTCACTTTTAAACTCACGTGCGGTTAGCTCAAAAAAGTTGATTTAATCGATTTAATTAAAATACTTTAAGCTGAAAAATAAGCAATTAACTTTAATTATTCCCGATTCGCCCATTTTTTAGGGATTTAGAAAAAATAGATAGTCAAAAGTATACCAAAGGGTATATTCCCAAAAAGACTCAATTAGGTACATATTCGCAATTATGGCTACTGAACCCATAATTACAAACGAAGGAGTCGATGATATACCTATACTTCTAACTCAAACAGAGCGTATGGGCGTACAATCGCTAATCGATCAACACTTCGCGACACACGGAAATTGGCAAGAGAATTTTAAAAAAGTTAAGAGACAATATCTTGCTAGACCTTCTCAACCAGTGTTTACTCGAACTATGTCGCATTTATGCAACGATTAAAATCGCTTTTTACACCAATTTAACTTTAAAATAACTAAATTATCTAGATTCAACATGAATATGAGTAAAATTATCTTCAAAAAATCTCAAAGAATAAAATATGTGCGCTATTGAATTGCAAATTATAAAACCAGTATTTTGCAATTGTCTACAGAAGTGTTTGCGGTGATAGTTGCTTAAGTTCGGATCAATTGAAATTGTTAACTGCTTATGCGTCCTCGTCAAAAAATTATCGAGATGTTCTCAACCTTCGTTGAGTTAGAAGGAGACAGATTCAGCAAATGGTTGATTGATATCAAACTGCATCGAAATATTCAAAATTGCTTGGGGTCTTCACCATTCGTCCCTAACTCAGAAAATTTTTGGGCATTACATTGGCACAAGTGCTGGCGAGAGGAATCTCATAGCCTTGCTAGAATGCATTTATCTGCTTATTTACAGGAACCAAATTATTGGGCTGCAAAAAAAACAATTGCCAAGTTTACAAATAGTCAACATAGCCTAGCAGATTATTTTCAAATGGCGAATGCTGAAATTGAAACAATTCTCAAAAATTTTAATCTAGAAAAATCCTCTAGCTTAAAAGCCTATGCTACTATGGCAATTCCAAGTCGGCTAAAAGATATTTTACGCCAACGCAAGGAAGCTGATATTTGCACAAATTGGGCATTGTTACGCAAAGTAAGCAAAAAGCAGTTATTAGAAGCTCTTGCTCAAGCTGGATTATCACCTATTCTAATTGCCCAATATCGACTCGCCTGGACTTGTTTCAAAGAACTGTATGTTCAAAACCAACCAGGTGGCACAAAATCACTACCAGAACCAGAACCCCAACTTTGGGAAGCTATTGTCAATCTCTACAACCGCGAACGCCAAAATCAGTTAAATCAACCTACTCCAGAATCCACGAAAGAGAAAATTGAACAGTGGCTAACCCAGGCAGCTATGTACGTGCGTGGTTATCTGTATCCACCTGTTAGTTCTTTAAATTTAGCAATATCAGAAGATGGTTCCACAACAACTTTTGATTTGCCAGATCCATCCTCTGACTCATTAATTGCAGAGATAATAGCCCAAGAGGATGCCCAAATCCAACAAAATCAACAATCTCAGATTGAAGATATTTTGTTAAAAAAGTTACAAACTCTTGAAGTAAAAACTCAGGAAATACTTAAACTTTACTACCAACAGGGGTTAACTCAGCCACAGATTGTAGAACACCTACAAATTAGTCAGCCTACTGTTTCTCGCCGACTGCTCAAAGCCAGAGAATCAATGCTGAAAGCATTAATCCAATGGAGTCAGGATACGCTTAATATTTCTGTAACTTCCAACCTAGTTAATGATATGAGTACCGCTTTGGAAGAATGGTTGAAAGTTAAGTATGGGGAATTTCGCTGAGATTATGAAGGATGAGGTAGTAAAAATGACTTCCGCTTTTACAGAACCGCAGGAATTATTGTTAGAAATATCACCATCATTACAGACAAGTTCTTGGCAAGAAAGCCAAATGTACGCCACACCTAGCAGTCGCTGGCGTGCTTACATAAATCAAATTTGCCTTGATGGGTTTTTGAATTGGGTAAAAGCTGAATATGTTCCAGAAGCAAGTGTCTGGCATAGTTCCCCTGGTATTCCTGCTTTTTGGGAATTTGTCAATGGCACAGCAATTTTGTTAGAGGAAAAGCGAGTCGTTTTAATTACCAGCGAGGCAATTGACGATCGCGAGTTAGAAATTCCTCAAGAATGGGTAGACATTCCTAGTTGGGCAGCAGATTATTATTTAGCAGTGCAAGTTACAGCAGATGGGGATTGGGTAAGAATTTGGAGCTACATAACTCATAGGGAACTTAAATCATTAGCAGACTATGACCAAGTAGATAGGACTTATTGTATAGATGCACGGCACTTAATTAAAGACCTTAATGCTTTTTGGATGACCTACCAATTTTGTGGAACAGAGGAAATGAAAGGTGCGATCGCTCCACTACCAGAATTATCGACTGTCCAAGCAGAAAATCTTGTGCAACAGTTAGGTAATCCCTCTGCAACATTTCCGAGACTTGCAGTGCCATTTACAACTTGGGGAGTGCTACTAGAGAATGAGCAGTGGCGGCAGCGTTTGTACCAAGAAAGGCTGCAATCTCTACAACAGGTGGTTCCTGAGCGCAGCCCTTCGGCTGCGCCTACACAATTTTCACAAGTACAAGTGAATCTCAGCCGTTGGCTGGAGCAGATTTACGATACTTCTTGGCAAGCTATAGAGACTTTTTTTGAGCCAAACTCCAGTAGCCTAGCTTTTAATTTCCGCACTTCTTCCGGGTTAAATGCTACCGCTATCAAACGCGCCAAACTGATTGACTGGGGAATAGAAATAGAGGCTCAAAAAGTTATTTTATTAGTTGCCTTAATACCAGAAGCTAACCAACAGGTTAGGATTCGCGTGCAACTACATCCAGCTTGTAATCAACCTTACCTACCTGCTAATCTCAAGCTAGTTTTACTTTCAGATCGAGGGGAAATACTTCAAGAAGTACAAGCAAGAACTCAAGATATTTATGTGCAGTTGAAACTTTTTCATGGAGAAGTGGGAGAATGTTTCAGCATCCAGATCGAGCTGAATAATTATCAAATAACAGAAAGCTTCATAATTTAGTTATTAGGAGGCAACAGTATCAAATTGGTGTTGATTGGGAGCATCCTTAACTGAACTGTACTGAGATATAAGTAGTCTGTTCTTTGCTTGTACCCGTAGTTTGTTCGATAAAAAAAGGCGATTTGAGGACTGAAATGCTTAAGCAAACGCTGCCTACGGCGGTAAACTACGCAGTATTTTTTCGATACCTTCAAAAGTTTTTAATGCCTCTGGTGATGTATTTTTATACAAAATTGATACGATCTCTTTTGCGGTGGCTTGTAAACGTTGTTTTTCCTCAAAGGTCATAGGTTTAACCCAAATTGGTCTTGTGTAGTATAATGACTACACTTTCCTTTGGTATTTTTGCATAAGTAGAATGCTCTTTGTTGATTAGTCATTAGTTAATCACGAATGGCAAAGTCCACTGAACTTATGAGTAAGCTAGTTGTCTTCAGCTTCTTGGGAGGAGATTTAAATCAAGGGTTTCCTGTTGTCACGGCTCAACTTTGGTGTCACAACCAATTTGTACCCGTGAAATTAACAGGGAGTCTACCGCCAGCCCCAGAACTAAGCGAACTCTACCGCAGATGGAAGTTACTCTACGCAGCAGTTCATCAACGCCTGGATCGTAGCAATCAACGGATAAAAGTACATTCACAAGACATAACCAATATTTCTGTCAATGACTTCGATAAAGTGTGTCAAGAGCTACAAGCAAATATCAATGCTTGGTTGAAATTTGAGTCATTTCAGAATATTGAACGGCAGTTGCGAACTCTACTTAGTCGCCATGATGAAATTAGAGTAATTATTGAAACAAATATAGTTTTATTACATCGCTTGCCTTGGCATCTATGGCATTTTTTTGAAGATTACCCGAAAGCGGAATTAGCTTTGAGCAATCATGAGTATGAATCTCCTCAAGTATTACAAAAATCTCCTACAGGTAAAGTCAAAATTTTGGCAATTCTAGGCAATAGGGTTGGTATTGATATTGAAAAAGACGCCTCTTTGTTACAAGGTTTAACAGATGCCAAAACCACCTTTCTTATAGAACCAACACGGCAAACACTTGACGAATATCTATGGAATCAGGATTGGGATATTCTATTTTTTGCTGGACATAGCACTAGTCTTGCTGACGGAGAAATTGGGGAAATTTGCATCAATCAAACAGAAAGCTTAACAATTTTCCAGTTGAAAAATGGACTTAAGACAGCAATTAGACATGGTTTAAAACTGGCAATTTTTAATTCTTGTGACGGAATTGGTTTAGGACGAAATTTAGCCGATTTAAATATTCCCCAAATGATTGTAATGCGGGAAGGAGTGCCAGATTTAATCGCACAGGAATTTTTAAAAAACTTTCTTACTGCCTTTGCAGATAGCAAACCATTTTACTTGGCTGTGCGAGAAGCGCGAGAAAGACTTCAAGGACTGGAAAATAAATTTCCTTGTGCCAGTTGGTTGCCAGTTATCTGTCAAAATCCTACAACTGTTCCTACTACGTGGCAAGAACTGCGTGGCAATTTTGATAATACTAAATTTGTGGGTAAAGTTTCGACAAAAGGTAAAATTGCGACATCAAAATCTAAATTTTTGAATGTACTACTTAGTACTTTTCTTGTGGCTGTTTCAACGGTAGGTTTGAGATACTTGGGAGTCTTTGAGAAAATCGAACTGCAAACTTTCGATCAAATGCTACGGTTGCGATCTAAGGAAGACCCAGATCCAAGGTTGATAATTGTAGAAATTACTGAAAAAGATATTCAATCACGACAAGACATAACCAAAGGACTGAAATCCATTTCGGATAGTACGTTAGCTAAATTGCTCAACAAATTACAAAAGTATCAACCGCGAGTTGTTGGACTGGATATTTATAGAGACTTCGCTGACCCCCCAAACAAATCAAATCTAATACAACTTCCGACTGAACTTAATAAAGAGAACGTTGTTGTTGTCTGCAAAAGCCGCGATAGTAAATACGATCCCCAAGGTGTTAAACCTCCGAAAGATGTACCTGTAAGACGTCAGGGTTTTACTGATGCAATTAAAGACCCAGATGGTATCGTCCGTCGGCAAATTTTGATGATGGCACAAGAGCCTTCTTCGACTTGTACAACGCCTTATTCGCTCTCATTGCAATTAGTTACTCGTTACTTATCTTATGAAAATATTAAACCTAAATTTAATAAAGATTATGTACAGTTTGGCTCTAAAGTATTTAAACGCTTAAAACCTAATCGCAGTGGTGCCTATCAACAAGGAGTTGATTTAGGCGGAAATCAAATACTTGTCAATTACCGTAATACAGATTATCAGAGAGTTTCCCTTGATGATGTATTGAGTCATAAATTTGATCGTAAATCATTTAAAGATAAGCTAGTTCTCATTGGAGTGACAGCTAATACAGTCAGCGATACTTGGTCAACTCCCTACAGTACTGCACAGCAAGATTACCAAGAGATATCAGGGATATTTATACAAGCACAAATGGTTAGCCAAATTTTGAGTGCAGTTTTAGATCAACGTTCAATTCTTTGGGTTTTGCCTTACTGGGGCGATATTCTTTGGATATGCGGTTGGTCTGTAGTTGGGAGTCTGATTATTTGGTGGGTGCGATCGCTCTTAGATAAGAGATGCGCCATCTTTGTGACAGTTGTCATATTATATGGAGTTTGCGCGATCGCTCTTTTAAAACAAGGGCTATGGTTGCCATTTATTCCTTCTGCCTTTGCCGTGGTTGCAAGCGGTTTTATTGTAGTGTTGATTCAACGCCCTCAAGAATTTTTCACGATTCGACAATCATTAGTTGAGTAATGTCAGACTAGTAAAAATTCAAGGCATAAATTGCTAAAAAGGCGAGGACTTTGATTCAAGAAAGCGAACGTTTACACTTCTCCCCGCCAGACAAAAATCGTCAAATCTAGGTGTTTTCTGCCAATCAACTTTGATTCGTACTGCCGCTACCCGTACTGTTAGTTGACGGCGGGCAATTTCTGGTGGTGGTTCTACAACATATTGCCCAACTTCAACACGACCTGTACCTGCTCTGATTGTCTCTAATCGTCCTTTCCATTGAAAATTACTTGAGTTATTAAGGTTGATTTGGGCTTCTTGTCCAATAACAAGTTTCGACGCATCAGTCTCATTTATAAATGCCTCTATCCAAAGATTCTGACAGTTGAGTAACTGAATAATCGATTTATTCGCTTCGACTATTTCCTGGGGCTGGGAATCAATTGACCAGATCACGCCTGTTGTTGGTGCTAGAACTGAGGCAGTTTGCTGAACCTGCAATTCTTTACTGGTACTAGCTAGTTGTGATTGAATACTCTGGATTTGTTTTTCGAGGTTTCTTTGTTGTTGCTTTAAGTCTGTTAACTCTACCTTAAGTTCGAGAACGCGAGTTTCAGGATAGCTTAAGGTGCGAGTTCCTTCTAGCTGAAGTCCGGCTTTCGTTGCTTCTAAGTTGAGTTTGGCTAGCTCAATTCTTGATTGAACTTCCTTGACTACAGCAGATGCTTGCTGCGCTTTTGCAATTTCGTTTTCGGCTTTGGAGATAGTCTCTGCTCCCTCCTTAGCTAAACGAACAAAGCGTTGAGTGTCAGCGATCGCTACTGTTTCTGTAGCTTTTGCTTGAGCTATTTCCCCTTCATATTGTTTTATTTGTTGACGGGCGTAGTTGAGTTGAAGTGTTTTCTGGGTATCAGTTTGTTTTTTAAACAAGTTCATCAATTCAGTGCGATTCCGAATTTGCTGTTTTACCCCAAAGATTTGCTGTTGAACATCCTGTAGCCGAGTTTTCAATTCCTGCTTCTCAATTTTGAGGACTGATACTCGTGGATTTTCGACAGTAGATTTAATTGTGCCGATTTGTGTACCTTTCTCAAGTTTGTTGCTCAACTTAATTTTATCGCTTTTCAACTCTAGTTCGCCTGGGATAGATGCCCGCACAAAAATGATTTCACCATTAACAAAAGCTTGTACACTGCGAATTTGAGAAAAGTTGCGTCTTAGCCTAACTCCAATAACAGCCAGACAGCTAAGGACTAGAATCGAAAGGATAATTTTTCCTGAAGCTGTTTTAATTAATTTCATGAAACAAATCGCTTTAAATTTTAGTTATAGCAATCCTAAATCAGATATGAAAACTTCTCTTTCTTTTGTTGGCGCTCTTGGTAGTTCGTTAATTTTCATAACTCAAATAGGATGGCTATAGTTTTCTAAATACTATTTAGACTATTTAGAGTATTTAGAAAACCAGCGTCCAAACAAGTACAAGACGTAATTTCATTGCTTAAGCAACAAACAAAGCATACAGCAGCCTCATGAATCCCAGGTAGCTCCATAAGCTGGAATACCTTTTCCCAAACAAGTCTTGACCACCTTTTCAGTAACTGCTTTGTTGGATACACAAAACACAGCTTGCGCCCGAAAATCTCGAACGGCGCTAAGAGCTAGATGCTCTACATTTGGTCTACCATGCATTCTTGTATCGAAAATATTGCAACGAGGATGAGAGTCAAGCAACGACCAAAGCTTTTTGCCATAAGTTTGTTCGTGTTCATTAGCGATCCACACAATACAAAGTTTGTGACTATTTTCTATCACATGAGGTATGACTGGTGCAATTCCTGCTCCAGTTGCGATTACAACTACTCGTGAATAAGCGTTAATTGAGAACATAAAACCAGGAGGCTTGACTCGACGAACCCATAATCGTTTGGGCAAATTTCCTTTTTCAACTTGCCGAATCAAATTTTTAGTCCAGTCACCTACCGCGCCGATTATTAAATGAATTTCTGATTCGCCCGTTTGTTTGCTAAAACTCGTTCCTGCAACAGAAAAAGAATGCCATTCAATACCATCTAGACTAATTCGAGCAAATGTTCCTACGTCAGCCCTTCCTGGAAGAGTCACAACTAAAACTCCAACAGATGGACAATCCATCCTAAAATTATCAAAACACTGCACGCTGATCCAAGGCAAAAATATGCTGAAAATCATCAGCGCGATCGCGAGTAAAACTGGATTAGTTAATAAAGTTTCTAGAGGATAAGCTTGGTTGAGAGCGATGATAAATTGAAATCTAATTTGATGCAAGACGAGAATACTCAAACAAGACCATCCCAGATAGCGATGGCTGATTTCAAACGTGTCATGGAACTTATGGCGGAATGGGGGAATAGCGGTGATGATAATAATAAATAAAAGCGTTAACAATATACTTGATGTAGCGATTGATATAGGATCGCTGGATGTAGCCATTGATAGAGGATCGCTTGGGTTTCCCAACTGCTGCAATACATCAACAATTAGCCACAGAAAACCCCAAGTAGCACATGAGGCGTGAACGCTACCGATATAATGAACGCCACTATTAAGATAGTATTTGCCATAAACAATCTTTACCGAAGTCCATACTGCCAAACGATACAAGAAATGCAAAATCAGTTCATTACGGACTAAAATAGCTACTAATATATTGCTGACGCTAAAAACTGCCGTTGAAATGTCAGTCAAATATATTGTTTCGTAAAAAATAACTAAAAGTAAAATATTGACGCTAGAAACCAAAATCCACCAAAAAACATGCATATTAAAGTTTTGCATGAGCATAAATCTATCTCTTAATGTCAATATCACAAATCTGTCATTAATCTTGCCTTCCGAAGCAGGAATTGCAGCACAGTTTCTTCGCGGGTAATAATATCAACTCTGCCATCCATACCCAATTGAATTTGACATTTTTTTGTACTGCGACCTAAAGCAAGTTTCTCTGGTTCAATTGTGACTTCGTAAAAAGCACCTACAGCAGTTGCTTTTGGGATAGAGTTCGTATCAGTATCTGCATCGTTTTTTTGCGAACTCACAGCATCCGGGGAAATTGCTTTGACAACGCCATTGAGAGTACCATAATCAGGATAAGCACAAGCACTAACTCGCATTTGCACCTTTTGACCGACTTTTATCTTACCTTTTTCTTCAGAACCGACAGCTGCTTTGATAACTAAAGGTGCATGACTAGGAACAATTTGCACAACTTCCTCCCCAGCCCGGAGAGTTTGACCAGGGTTTCTCAAATTGAGCTTGGAAATAATCCCGTCTGCTGTAGCGGTAATAGTAGTTTGCTTCAGGTCAATTTCGACTTGCTTAAATTCGCTAGTATCACGCTCTAATTGTTTTTCCGTTTCAATTTTCTGTTTTATAAGTGCTTGAAGTTCTCTTTCTAAAGATGCTTTGTTTACTTCCCCAGAAGCTTTTTCTTGAGCAATGCGTTCAGTCGCCATTGCTATCTCTGCATTGCTGGGGTTCAGAGCTGCTTGAGCGCGATCGCGTTTAGCAATAGCCCCATTAACAGCTTGTTTTAGCCGTTCATTTGTTTTTTCTTGAGCTTTATAAGTTGCTTTTTGCGCCTGTACAGCTTGTTCTTGTTGTTTCACAGCCAACTGTACTTCTTCAAGTTGATCGCGGGATAATGCCCCTTGTTTGGCGGCACTGTCATATCGGCTCTGCTTTGATGTCGCTGCTCCTAAAGCTGCCTCAGTTGCGTGGAGATTAGCTAATGCTGATTGTAACTGTGCTTGACCTGCATATAATTCTTCTTGAGCCATTTTGACATTGGCTTCTGCTTCTTGAAGTTCAGTGATGCTAGTAATTTTTTTGTCTTGATGAGCGCGATCGCGTCCCTGCAATTCTGCTTTAGCAGAAGCGATAGTCCGATTAGTGCGATCGCTTTCAGCTCGAATTTGACTATTTATTGCATTTATTTGTGGAACAGTTTGAATTAGTTGTAACCTAGCTTGTTGAATATTGGTTTGCAACTGGTTTTTTTTAGTTTGCAGTCGAGAATCATCAATAGTGGCAATTTTATCTCCTTTTTGCAGCGTTTGATTTTCTTTGACGTAAATCTGCATTACCTGTCCTTCTGTCGCCGCCTGTACAATTGGCAATTCACCCGCAGGACGAATGACCGCTTGCCCTTTTACCGTAACTTTATATTTAACCACCGCAGCCACAGGAACAGCTAACGCCAAGGCAAACACGATAAATAGTCCGCCAAATGTAGTCCAACGACTAATTGGTGGGAGAAACTCGTTGTCTTGAACTAAAGGTAAAAAATTTGTTTGAGGGTTACTAATCATAAGTGCTGAGTAGATATAAAATACCCAATAACCATTAACTAATTACGAAGAACTAAAGAAGATTTAAACCCATTATTAGAAGGAGAAATCTCATCAATAAAGCTTAAATGCTCTCCAGGTATATGACGTAATTCTTCTGGAGTTCCTTGAATTTTTAAATATCCATTTTCAAGCAAAACAATCCAATCAGCCCGTTTGATAACTTGAGGGCGGTGGCTAATCATAATTGTAGTTTTGCCTTGACGGTGAGCAAGTAATCTATTCAAAATTCGGGTTTCACTTACTGGATCGAGAGCGCCTGTCGATTCATCTAAAATTAATATAGGTGGGTCAGTCACAATTGCTCTAGCTATAGCTAATCTCTGCCTTTGTCCGCCAGAAAGATTTGCTCCAAATTCACCTAAAACAGTTTGATATTTATCAGGTAATTTACTAATAAATTCATCTGCACCAGCAATTTTGCAAGCTTTGACTATCTCCTCAAAACTAACGTTGGGATAACTGAAGCGAAAATTTTCAACAATCGAACGGCTCCAAAAATGAGGTTCTTGGGGAACTAATATGATTTGCTGTCGCAAACATTCTAAAGATAAATCTTGCTGGTTGTATAAACCGTAACAAATATTCCCAGATTGGACTTGATATAAACCAGTAATTAATTTGCCAAGAGAACTTTTACCACAGCCTGATTGACCGATTAAGGCTATTACTTGACCACCAGGGATAGTTAAAGAAAAATTTTCTAACAGGTCAGTTCTACCAGCATGATGAAAGTTAACTTGAGAACAAATAATATCTGCGTTTCCAGGAATTTCTGCCCAAGGTTTTTTAAAGTCATTTTCATCTTCTGGGGTAGAATCTATCACTTCTGTCAAGCGTTGAACGACAATTTGAGCAGTGATAAATTGATCGATTAGCCCGACTACTGACGCTAAAAACCCAAGAAAGCTGCCACTCATACCACTGTACGCCAGCAGTTGACCGATGGATAATGTCTGATTGATCACCAAGCTAGAACCGAACCAGAGTATGCCAATACTCGTCAATTTGGAAAGAATACTCGTGACTGTGCTGCTGTAAAGCCCCAATTTCATTGTATCCCAGCCTAAGTTAGCAAGGCGACCAAAATTTGTCTGATACTCTTGCCAAGCTTGAGGAGTTGCTTGGGTGGTTTTGAGGACTTGAACACCGTGAAAGGTTTCGACTAAAAAGCCTTGATTTTCTGTACCTTTAACTATGAGGCTGCGGGTTTTCTGGCGTAAGGTGGGAAGAAAAAGCAGGTTGACTCCTGTGACAATGATAAAGGCAGCGACGGAAGCTAGAGTAAGTTCCCAACTATAGAAAAGCATGAAACCCAAAGAAACCAGAGCCACAAAAAATTGACTGGGTAAACCAAGGACAATTTCGGAAACTAGATTATTGATGGTATGAACATCTGCAATCCGGCTAACGACTTCCCCACTGCGACGAGCTTCAAAATAAGATAGGGGTAAGCGCAACAGTTTTCGGCCGTATTCTAAAATTAGCCCGTATTGCAACCGTTGACCAAAATGACCAATCAGGTGAGATTGTACCAAACCAATGGCATTTTGAATTAGGTTCATGGCAATGACGCCAATTGCCACTGTTGTTAGCAGTTGGGTATCTCCCCGCACTAGCACATCATCGGTGAGGAGTTGCATCATTAAAGGGGAAGCCAGGGATAACAGCCCGATCGCAAAGTTAATGGCGATCGCCTGAATCAGAAGGTTACGATAGGGTAATATCCGGGCAATAAAGCGCCCAAAACCGCCAATTTTATCTTCTGATTGCTCATAAAAGCGGCTGTCGTCTGGCATTAGCAGCAGCATCACACCATCACTCCAACCCGCCATCAACTCTTTTAGGGTGAGATAACGGATACCAACTGCGGGGTCAGAGATAATACATTTTTTCCCCTTCAGCCCGTAAAAGACCACCCAGTGGTAGCCTTTCCAGTGAATGATCGCAGGCAAGGGAACTTCATTTAATTTTTCTAGTACTTGTGCGGTGGCTTGGACTTGACGAGCATGGAATCCCAGGGTTTCTGCTCCCCGCCTTAAACCTAATAGTGTAGTTCCTCGCGTTCCCGTGCCTACAGCTTCTCGCACGCGATTGAGGGCAAAGGTGCGTCCGTAGTGTTTGGCAACAGTAGCTAGGCTTGCAGCACCACAGTCTTCCTCACTGTGTTGGAGAACAACCTGATATCTCATGGTAAAATTAAATATTTATGAAAAAAGTAGGAGCGAAAGCAATCTCGCCCTTAGTAACTGCGAGAAAAAGCGTTACTCAGCTAAAAGCGAAGGTGACAGCGTTTTTTCTCTTTTGATTTTCAGGACTTAAGTTTCAAGAATCACAATAGATGAGATCGGATCGTTGAAAGTGTTAGCTCAACCTACCCGATCCTCCGGAAGGATGTGATTGAATCACTAAAACCGAGACCAATATTTGCATAACGTCCTGGTCCCAAATCGGCAGAAACACCCCGAAATTGAGAATCTGTGTAGAACCTCCAAACACCCTCGTTGACTACAATCGAGGTAATACGGTCATTTACTCTGTTGCCCACATTTCCAGTACCTTCGTTTGTCAGCACTAACAGCTTTCTAAAATTGCTGTCATCGTAGAGTTCCAATGCAGCACCGCCAGAAACAGCAGCAGCAGTTTCATGGGAAAGGTCTTGCACACCTTCGCTGCTGTAAAATAGATAGTTAGTAGGACTCATATTTGATTTTTGAAAAGCTCAGTACAACTAGATATCTATGAAAAAATAAGGAGCGAAAGCAACCTCGCCCCTAGTAACTGGGAGAAAAAACGTTACTCAGCTAAAAGCGAAGGTGAGAACGTCTTTTCTCTTTTGATTTTCAGGACTTAAGTTTCAAGAATCACAATAGATGAGATCGGATCGTTGAAAGTGTTAGCTCAACCTACCCGATCCTCCGGAAGGATGTGATTGAATCACTAAAACCGAGACCAATATTTGCATAACGTCCTGGTCCCAAATCGGCAGAAACACCCCGAAATTGAGAATCTGTGTAGAATCTCCAAACACCCTCGTTGACTACAATCGAGGTAATACGGTCATTTACGCGCTCGCCCACATTTCCAGTACCATCGTTTGTCTGCACTAACAGCTTCCTAAAATTGCTGTCATTGTAGAGTTCCAATGCAGCACCGCCAGAAATAGCAGCAGCACTTTCATAGGAAAGGTCTTGCACAGCTTCGATACTGTAAAGGTCTTGGGTTTGGTTGTTGATGTTAGACATTGTTTTTCTCCTGAGTTTCAGATTGTGTTTGAAGTGAAGGTAATCGCTTGTTTGCCTTGACTCTAATTCTTAATTGGTAGCAGTGATTAAATTTTATTCACTGTTGGGAATGAGAGTTTTTTCCGGTTTACTAACCTAACTGATTTTTAACTAGTAGCAGTGACATGGGTTTATTCACTGTCGGTAATCAGGCGTTTTTGGCTTTCCCTTCTGATTTTTAATAAATAGCAAGCAGTGATGAAATTTCATTCACTGTGGGAATTAGAGTTATTACCGGCTTGCTAACCTGACTGATTCTTAATAGGTAGTTCAACTCGTAACGTAAAACTTGAAAGGCTATAGTTCCAAGGAAAGCCAACTTTACACGACACGATATAAGAAAAATATTTTGTCGTTATTAAACTAAGTTGGATTACGCTCTACATAACCCAACCTAGTTTAGTTTCTGTTGGGTTATTCGTTATTATTGAACGTTTCTTTTTGCTGACGATATGACATCATTATATACTCCTCCATTTAAATTTTGGAGGTTAGAATATTCTCCTGGTCCCAAAATTAGACCTGAACCACTAAAGTTAGCATCTGACCAAAATACCCACTCACCAGAAAAGACTTTAATCGATGATATTTGATCGTTAAAAGAAAAAAGAGGTACGTCATAATCAAAAATATTTGAAGCAGTTCCTGAGAAATTTGCATCTGTAAATACTTGCGCTGAAGCACCACCTTGAATGGTAGCAGCCTTTTCACAGTCGAGTTCTTGAAAAAGTACATCGTTGTTCATATCTACTCCGTGGTTGTTGATGTTAGACATTGTTTTTCTCCTGAGTTTCAGATTGTGTTTGAACTGAAGGTTAAGCTCGTTTGCCTTGACTCTGATTCTTAATTGGTAGCAGTGAGTAAATTTTATTCACTGTCGGAAATCAGAGTTATTTCCGGCTTACTAACCTTCCTGATTCTTAATTGGTAGCAGTTACATAATTTTATTCACTGTTAAGAATCAGGCGTTTTGGGCTAGTTTGACCTTCTAATTTTTAATTGGTAGCAGTGACATGATTTTATTCACTTGATTCAGCAGTGCCAATTTGGTAATATCCTCTCTTATGCATAAGTTGATTGTCCTGACACCAATACTCAATTAAGGCTTCCAAGCTAAATTTCCTTTTCTATAGGAGAGTGCAATGTCTTTTAGAACTGCGCCAAACTGGTTACAAGGTCTAGGAATTGCCATTGTCAGTGCGATCGCTTTATATGCAAATATTTCAGTTGCCCAAATCACCCCAGACGGCACTCTGCCAAATAATTCCAACGTCACATTAGAGAACAACACCTTTAAAATCACCGGAGGAAGTCAAGCAAGGGGTAATCTCTTCCATAGCTTTAAAGATTTTTCTGTTCCTACTGGCTTGGAGGCATTTTTTAACAATGCTGCAAATATTCAAAACATTATTAGCCGAGTCACAGGAAATTCTATCTCTAATATTGATGGTTTAATCCGAGCTAACGGCACAGCTAACCTCTTTCTAATTAATCCCAATGGTATTATCTTTCGTGAAAATGCTCGGTTAAATATTGGTGGTTCATTTTTTGCCACATCTGCCAATAGTATGAAATTTGCTGATGGATTTGAATTTAGTGCAAAAAATCCTCAATCTAGACCTTTGTTAACTATTAATGTCCCTATTGGTTTGCAATTCGGGAGCAATGCTGGAAATGTTTCGGTAGAAAGGTCTAATCTACAGGTAAATCCTGCTAAAAGTTTAATACTTGTTGGCGGCAATGTGAGCATCGATGGTGGTCAGCTTGTAGCTCCTTCGGGAAGTGTGGAGTTGGGGGGAGTAGCAGGAGAAAACACCGTTGGACTTTTTTCTAACGGGGATTTTCTTGGTTTGAATTTTCCCCAAGGAGTGCCACAAGCTGATGTGTCTCTCACCAATCAAGCTGAAGTGAATGTACTTGCAAGTAGTGGTGGTAGTATTGCTGTCAATGCAGCAAATTTGAATATATCGGAGGGAAGCCAACTGATAACAGGAATTTCAGGCGTTGGTTCATCCAAAACTCAGGCGGGAGATATTAAAATTAATGCCACTGGGATAGTTGCGATCGCAAACAGCAGCAATATTTCCAATCAAGTGCTAGAGAACGCTGTGGGTAATAGTGGAAATATTAATATCAAGGCTGATTCACTTTCTCTGAGCAATAACTCTTTTCTAGCAGCCAGTACCAAAGGACAGGGAAATGCAGGCAACGTCACTATCAATACAAACTCGCTTTCTGTTTTTAAAGACTCTTACTTAGCAGCCAGCGCCAATGGAGAAAACGGAGATGCTGGGAATATAAATATTAAT
>NZ_JAVRCI010000054.1:31987-47125 GCF_034530835.1 Nostoc sp. DedQUE12b
AACGGAGATGCTGGGAATATAAATATTAATGCCCGCGATCGCGTATTGTTTGATCTGGGAGGTCAAGCATATAGCAATGTGACGACCAGAGGCAAGGGAGGCGACATCAACATTAGTACAGAATTACTTACCGTAACCAATGGTTCTAAGCTGACTGCCAGCACTTCGGGAGTGGGAAATGCAGGCAATATAACCATCAATACAAACTCGCTTTTTGTCACTAATGAATCTTTTTTAGCTGCCAGCGCCAATGGAGAAAATGGAGATGCTGGAAATATAAATATTAATGCCCGCGATCTCGTTTCCTTCGAGAATGGAGCCAAAGTATATACTGATGTAAATCAAGCTTCTTTCAGTGATACCACAGAAGTAAAAGGTAATGGAGGCGATATCAAAATTACCAGCGGGTTGCTTTCTCTAACGAATGGCGCTCAATTCATTTCCAACACCCAAGGTGAAGGGAATGCAGGCAATATAACCATCGATACTGGCGCACTTACTGTGACTAATGAATCTTACTTAGCAGCCAGCGCCAATGGAGAAAACGGAGATGCTGGGAATATAAATATTAATGCCCGCGATCGCGTATTGTTTGATCGAGGTAGCGCATTCAGCAACGTTGGCATCTGCTCATTAATTGCCGTTGGCTGCACCCTAAGTAATAACACGATAAAAGGCAATGGAGGCAATATTAGGATCAATGCGCCATCTCTCCAATTAATAAATGGTTCTTTTTTAGCTACTGGAGTGGGTGACGACAATAATTTGGAGAAGAAAGTAGAGGGAAATGCTGGCAAGATATCAATCCATCTCAAGGATGGTTTATCTCTAGACCAGAGCTTTATCACGACTACACTTTTTGCTAATGGAAAGGGCGAAGCCGGAGATATTGATATCCAAGCAGGATTTGTCTCTTCTTATCAATCT
Source organism: Nostoc sp. DedQUE12b (assembly GCF_034530835.1). Taxonomy (NCBI): domain Bacteria; kingdom Bacillati; phylum Cyanobacteriota; class Cyanophyceae; order Nostocales; family Nostocaceae; genus Nostoc; species Nostoc sp. DedQUE12b. Next base: position 32,915 of record NZ_JAVRCI010000054.1, read on the forward strand.
TTGATATCTGCTAGCACTCAAGGACAAGGAAATGCTGGCGGGATCTTTGTGCAGACTATAGGTGCAATTTCCCTGGCTGACAGTGACATCTCTACTGCCGTACGAAAAGAGGCAACTGGAGATGCTCAAGGGATTAACATCACAGCCCAATCGCTCTTATTAACAGATGGCGCTCAACTGAATACAGTCACATCTGGAGAAGGAAAAGCTGGTAATATCCTCATCAATACAACAGATAAAGTTAGTGTATCTGGGACTAATACAACAGTAGCTCCCACCGACCTTTTTCAAAACAATATTCCACCCAGATTCAATTCTCCTCCACAGTTCGTAGATGCAGTATCGAGCGGCATTTTTACCAGCACCAATTCCTCTGGAGTTGGCGGCAATATAACAGTGAATACAAATACATTTAGTATTTCCAAGGGCGCGGTTGTAGATGCCCGAACTACAGCCAGTGGAACAGGGGGAGCAATTAATATCAATACGAATACAATTGATGCAATATCGGGTGGACAACTAACTGCCATCACATCTGGTAGTGGGCGTGCGGGTAGCATCACTCTTAATGCTACTGACAGTGCGACAATCACAGACAGCGATCCAACTTACTCGGCTCGACTTGCTCAATTCGTTGCTGACAATATCGACATATATGGCAAACCGAAAGTAGGCAATCAAGGTGCAGCCAGTGGACTAACTGTGAGCAGTCTTGGTTTGGGAAGTGCAGGCGATCTCACAGTACAGGCTAACTCTATCCGTCTTGACAACAGCGCAAAAATAAGCGCTGACACTACAGGAGGAGGTGGAAATATCTTTCTCAACTCGCCTCTACTATTATTACGTCGAGGTAGCAGCATAACCACTAACGCCAGTGGTGATGATATCACTGGTGGTAACATCACAATTGATAACAAAAATGGCTTCATCGTTGCTGTTCCCAATGAAAATAGCGACATTAGAGCAGATTCTGCGAAATTCCGTGGCGGGAATGTTACCATCAAAAATATTGCAGGGATCTTTGGTATCCAGTCCCGAAATGAGCCTTCCCCAAACACAAACGATATTACCGCAAAAGGTGCAACTCCTGATTTAAGCGGCAATGTGCAAATCAACACACCTGATGTAAATCCTAGTAACGGCTTAGTCGAACTCCCAATTAATCTAGTTGATGCTTCTAGGCAAATTTCCAATGCCTGCGCTCCTGGAACTCGGCAATTCCAAAATACATTTGTAGCAACAGGACGCGGCGGACTACTCATCAATCCTACTGAACCATTACAAGATTTAAGTACTCTATCAGGTTGGGTGAGATTGAAAACACAACCAGAAAACTTGGCACACACAGCGACTCAGCCACAACCAACAGCATCAACTACTCCTAAAATTGCTGCTACAATTCCGATTGTGGAAGCTTCTGGCTGGGTAATCGATCGCAAGGGAAACATAGAATTAGTAGCACAAGTTCCTCAACTCAACCCCCACAGCCTTTGGCAAACACCTGCTTCCTGTCCTGTATCTCAGGGAGGTGTGAAATATGGCAAAATTCCAGCTGCCAAAGCGAGTCGTTAGATTTGCGGTAACTCCTGTAGTCCTATTTACTATTGCTATTTTTTTGACTATTATCCCTAGCACATTTGCTAAACAACTCTACACAAATTCAGCAAACGGGTTTCACATTCAAATCAATAAACCCCCAGTTACAACACCACAGCAACTTCTTGAGCAAGGAGAAGCACTTTATCAAACTGGGCGCTTTACTGAAGCCGTAATTATTTTACAACAAGCTGTCCGTACCTATCAACGAGAACGCAATAACCCTGCACAAGCCGCAGCGCTGACTAACCTTTCTGTTGTGTATCAGCAACTCGGCTTGTGGAAAGAAGCTGATGCAACTATCGACAATAGCTTAAATTTACTTGGCTGGGATGAGATAAATCAAAAGTTAAATGTCAATAATCCCAAATCTGAATTGTTAGAAATTCTTGCACAAACTCTCAATATTCAGGGCGAATTGCAACTAGCACTGGGACAAACTGATGCATCTTTGCAAACATCACAACAAGCAGAGCAAATCTGGAAGAAATTAGATGATAATGCTGGAGTAGCGCGCAGCCGGATCAACCAAGCACAAGCCTTACGAGTTGCTGGTTTTTACCGCCGTAGCTTAGATATATTAAATGAAGTATCCCAAGAATTAATTTCCCAACCTGACTCACTTGTAAAAGTAACAGCTTTGCGATCGCTTGGCAATGTTTTACAACAATTAGGCGAACTTGAGTTATCCCAGAAAAACTTACAACAAAGCTTAGAAATCGCTCAACGTCTGCAACTGTCTCTAGAAATTAGCTTGGCAGAATTTAGCCTCGGTAATACTGCTAGGTCGTTAAGTAATATTGAAGATGCGATCGCTCATTATGAAAATGCTGCCAAAATTGCACCAAACCCTCTGGCCAAAGTTCAATCCCTAATTAATCAGCTGAGTTTGCTGGTCGAAAACGAACGCATCACTGAAGCAAAGTCATTAATACCCACAATCCAATCTCAAATCCCCAATCTGCCTACCAATCAAGCTGGTATTTATGCACGGATCAATTTTGCTCAGACTTTGACCACAATTAGTAACAAAAAAAACATTGCAGAAATTCTGGCAACTAGCGTTCAACAAGCCAAAATCATCGGCGATGAACGTGCCGAATCTTATGCTCTGGGCAGCTTGGGAGAAGTTTACGAGCAGAACCAACAATTGCAAGAAGCACAAAATTTGACCCAGCAAGCATTATTTATGGCTCAAAAAATTGATGCCTCAGATATAGCTTATCGCCTTGAGTGGCAGTTAGGACGCTTACTCAAAGCACAGGGAAATATCCCAGCTGCCATATCTGCTTATGATCTTGCTGTAACAACTCTTCAGTCTCTTCGCAACGATTTAGTTGCGGTTAATCGAGAGGTACAGTTCAATTTTCGCGATCGCATAGAACCTCTTTATCGGCAGTCTGTAGAGTTGATTTTACAAGAGAAAGGACAAGGAAAACCAGATTTAGATAAAGCACGTCAGCGAATTGAAGCCTTGCAAGTTGCAGAACTCGACAATTTTTTCCGAGAAGCTTGCTTGAGCAATCAATTTGTGATGTTGGACAAAATAGTAGACCGCGACAACCCGTATACTGCTATTTTCTACCCGATTATTTTAGATAACCATTTAGAAATTATTATCAAACTTCCCGAACAAGCGTTAATACATAAAACTTCTAAAGTCAACCGTCAGCAATTAGAGCAAGTTATTACAAAAATACGAGAGACAATAGTCGAACCTGATGCTAATCAGAAATTTAAAGCAGTTTCTCAACAGCTTTATAATTGGTTAATCAAACCAGTTGAAACAGACCTTAAAAATAGTAAAGTTAATACTCTAGTCTTTATTCCAGATGGTTTGCTGCGAAATCTCCCGATGTCTGCATTGTATGATGGCAGAGAATATTTAGTCCAAAAATACTCTGTAGCTATTAGCCCCGGACTGCAACTATTTACTCCCAAACCTTTAGCACACAAAAAATTAAATGCCCTGGTTGGAGGACTATCACAACCACCCAAAAATGAAAAGTTTGCACTACTTCCCAACGTTAAGGTTGAACTGAAATTAATTCAGGAATCAGGCGTATCAACAACTACATTATTGGATGAAAATTTTACCAGTACAAATTTAGCAAAAACTATCAACGCTCAACCTTTTAGAGTTGTTCACTTGGCAACTCATGGGCAATTTAGCTCTAAAGCAAAAGACACTTTTATCCTAGCAGCTGATGGACGCATCAATGTGAGTGAATTAGATAGTTTGCTCAAAAGTAGAGAGCAAAAACGAACAGAACCAGTTGAATTACTTGTTTTGAGTGCTTGCGAAACAGCAGCAGGAGATAACCGAGCTGCATTAGGATTAGCAGGAGTTGCCCTGCGTGCTGGTGCGCGGAGTACTTTAGCCTCACTATGGCAAATTGGCGATAACTCTACAGCTTTATTTATTGAGGAATTTTACCGCCAGTTAGTGGCTGGTAAAACTACGGCAGAAGCTTTACGCTTTGCCCAATTAAAATTACTTGAAGCTCATGAATATAACCGTGCGATGTACTGGGCACCCTACGTTATAATTGGTAATTGGTTGTAAAAATCTAGGCTTATAAATATTTTACTGGATATGAAATTATTAGCGGGTTGGTAATTTTATTAGAGGCATCATAGCTATATTATCTAAATTGACTGATTGTAATAAACTTTGCCAATCTTTTTCAATAGATGTATCATTATAATTAGAAATGCGTATTTGTGCTAGCATATTTAAAGCGTCAAACCAAATCCCTTTTTCAGCATAGATTATAATCTTTTGTCGAGGCTCTTTTGCGGCTTGTAATTGTTGCACAACACGATCCTCTAAATTGATTCTTTTAATGTCTCCTTCTACATATACAGGAATGCTTGCTGTCTTTTGATTACAGCGTACTTTTAAATACCAGCGATATGTCTTACCTACTTCTAATAAAGCAGTACTAGGGAGAGAAATACCAATGATACTTGGCTCTGAAGGTAGGGCGATCGCATTTCTATAAATATCATTTTCGGCGCTATCCTGTAAGCTAAATTCAGCACTTGAGTTAGACAAATCCTTAGTGTAGGGGATGTAAAACCAAAACGTAGGTCGTTCTAAAGTGGTTAGTCCCTCTACAGTCCCGATAATTGACTTGTTTATCTGTTTGCCAACCTTTTGTTCCTCTTGAAATGGTACTAAAGCAGTGAGCGGGGTTGAAACCGCAGGGCAATTATCTCGGCTACCCATTCCGGCTCTACGCCCAGATATAGGACTTAATGCAGCAGGTGCTTTTGGTAAAATAAAAACTGGTCGAGAAGTAGGTTGTTGAGGTAAAGCAGGTGTTTTAACTGGTTGTGCAGGTTGTTTATTAGTAATTGGTTGTTTAGTTTGCTCTGTTACTTGTGCTGAATATTGGGTAGTGCTGCTCAAAATCAAAGCAGTTGTTAAGATCCATTTCATTAAGTTAACAGGTATGATTTTTGCTTGTTGCTATCGTCAGCATAAAGGTTAACGTAGCATTTGGTTAAATTGATCTTCACCATTTTTGAGGGTATTTCCAGATTTTGACTTAATTACTTCTGGTTCGCCCATTTTTTAGGGAGTTAGGAAAAATAGATAGTCAAAAATATACCGAAGGGCATATTCCCAAAAAGATTTAATTAGGGTATGTGTTCGCAATTATGGCTACCGAACCCATAATTACAAACGAACGAGTCGATGATATATCTATACTTTCAACTTTAAATAGAGCGTTAATCCAACTACGATTTCACCTTAAATTAAACCTCTGCATGAAAACTTGTATATATAGCTAAGTGCTGAGTGCTGAGTGCTGAGTGCTGAGTAAAAATCCAGTTTTTTCAGGACTTTGAGCAATCAACACTGTCCTAATCTGTGTGACTACGGCTATAAGTTTTCTTGTAGATATATTTAGGCATCTTTTATAACTGATTCCAATTGTTGAGACGGCGAATGTGTGTCTCTGAATGTTGAGGCAGGCAAGTACACTGTAAATTGAGTACCTCTGCCTAATTGACTGTAAACATTGACAAAACCACCGTGATTTTTAACAATACCCAACGCCGTAGAAAGTCCTAAACCTGTACCTTTGCCTACCTCTTTGGTGGTGAAAAATGGTTCAAAAATCCTTTGCTGGACTTCTGACGACATCCCCATACCAGTATCCGTGACTACGATCGCAATATAAGAACCCACTTTCGCATCTATATTTATCTGGGCGGAATGTTCGCCAATCACCAGATTTTCTGCCGCAATCTGAAGAATACCGCCATTGGGCATAGCGTCGCGGGCGTTGATTACTAAGTTTATCAATACCTGATGTAGTTGAGTTATGTCTCCACGAACGTACCAAAGATTTTTAGGGATATCTATCTGGCAACTAATAGATTTGGGGAATGTTTGAGCGATAATTTGCTCAATTTCTGCCATCAAAGGCTGAATTTCCACAATTGTCCGTTTGCTTTCAATACCGCGTGCAAAAGATAACACCTGTTTAAGCAAATTAGCACCGCGTTTCACATTATTTTCTAAAGTTTGCAGTATTTGCTGACTCTGAGAATCGGGCAATTTCTTCTGCAACAGTTGAACTGACATTAAAATTGGCGATAGTATGTTGTTGAGGTCGTGAGCGATACCGCCAGCTAGAGTGCCAATACTCTCCAAACGTTGCGATCGCAGAAGTTGAGCTTCTAGTTGTTTCTGTTGCGTAATCTCAGTGTTCACACTCAAAATGGATTTGGGTTGTTCATTATCATCTCGGATCAGTGTCCACCGACTTTCAACGATAATTACTTTGCCTTCCCTTGTCAGTTGATGCAACTCACCCCGCCACTCACCCGTATCCATCACCTTCAAGTAAGCATCTTCTAGCTGTGGTGAAATCTCTTTATACAAAACTTGTAAAACATTTTTACCTACAACTTCCTCAGCTTTCCAGCCGTATAGACTCTGGGCACCTTTATTCCAGAATAAAATTTGGTTGTGGATATTTCGTACCAGAATTGCATCCTTTGATACATCTAACAGCGCCGCTTGTTCACGAATTTTCTGTTCTGCCTGTTTTTGCTGGGTTATATCTCGCGTCAGTGCCAAATGGATGAATGTGTTGTCATCAGATTCGTTACGTAGTGGTACGGCATGAGTTTCTATGTAGCGGCGAGTGCCTTTAAATCCCACGATTTCAAACTCTAAAGTGCCCTTGTTACCTTGGCAGACACTTTCATGTAAGTCGGCAAAGGCTGCTTTATACTCTGGCGCAACTACAGCATCAACTGGTTTACCAATCAAGATATCAGCATTTTCCACTTCCATCATTGCCAGCCCTTCTGCATTAATTTCTAAAAGGGTGCCATCCTTGGCAATTAGCTGGATGCATTCTGGTTCTGCATCTATCATCGCTCGTAAACGATTTTCGCTTTGGCGTAGGGCCAGTTCCGTCTGCTGAAGTTGCCTGATATAACGCCACAACAAATCATACAGCAGCGCCACCAGCACCAAATCCACAATCGCAGCGATAAAAAATGTCACTATCGCCTTTTGGGAATTTGCTTGTGACTGCTGCATTTCCTGCTGTAATAAATTTTTCTCGGCTTTCAAAGAGTCGTTAATCAACTGGTGAATCTCTTTGCCAATTTGCTTGTCATTATCAGATAAGATTTGCTGCCGAACTGCTTCTAATCCCTGGTTTTGTCTGAGGTAAATTTCTTGTTGGAGAATCTTGAGTATGTTGGTAATTTTCGGTTCCAGCAAAGCAATCCACTGCTGCTTTTGGCGATTATTGGCAGTTAAATTTTTGAGAATCTGAATATTGCTATTTGTTTGTTGATAAGCTGCAAGATAACCTTGTAAATCATCTGCATCTGCTGTAATTAAATAACTACGTTGTGCAGTTTCAGTATCTTTGAGTGTAGATTGAATACTTTCAATTTGGGTAATAAATTTATAGGAGTATGCTAGCCATTGCTGGTTGTAAATCAGCTTCACAGTGTTGCTATATGAAACTACAGCATTAGTAAATACAACTGCCAATGCTAGGACGAATATTGCTTTCAGCTTTTGGACTCGATACCATTTTTTGCTCATGCGATCGCCCCTTCTGCCGCAGATGCCCTCCATCAGTTAAGATTAAAGATCAAAAACAAATACTGAAAATATTTTAAGGATTTTGATAACACGGGTAGCAAAATACAATATCTTAAAGTTGTAAATATCTGGATTTGTTGGGATGATGATTTATACATAATAGTTACAAATAAATCCGCTAGTTTTTAATATAAATTCATTTTTACAGTAATGTGGGCAATGCAGTTGAGATGGGATATAGCCATTTTCAACCCGGTGAGCTACAGGTATGCAAGGCAATAATACCAAAAATGACTAATGACCAAACCACCACGTTGCATTGTCTGCAAGACAACTTTTTTACAGAGTCATAGTTTTTACACTGGACTCTGTGTTGAGTGTGGAAATCTTAACTTCAGTAAGCGTCAACAAACTGCTGATTTACGGGGTACAATTGCCATTGTCACAGGAGCCAGGGTCAAGATTGGTCATGGGGTAGCATTGAGACTGTTGCGAAATGGTGCAACTGTGATCGCAACAAGCCGTTTTCCTCATGATGCGGCAAAAAGGTACGCAACAGAGCCAGATTTTCTAGAATGGCAACATCGGTTGCAAATTTACGGACTCGATTTGCGCCATCTCCACAGTGTTGAGCAATTTACCCAACACGTTTGCAAGTTTTATCCGCGACTCGACATTATTATCAATAATGCAGCACAAACAGTGCGTCGTCCGCCTGCGTTTTATCGTCATTTAATTGAGTTTGAATCACTACCTTTCGGGGAACTACCGCCAGAAATACAGGTGTTAGTAAGCCATAATCATGCGGTGAACGCTGAGAATCCGGCACTATTAGGTATTAAAAAAGAAAAACAAGCCACATTTACCGAAAATTCTGCTTTCCTTTCCCAAATTCCTTTAATTACCGCAGACAGCGTAGATAATCCAGCTTTTTTCCCTTTAGGAAGGTATACCGATGATGGAGAACAACTCGACTTGCGTCCCTTTAATAGCTGGCTGATGAAGGATGATGAAGTCAGTATTTTAGAATTATTGGAAGTGCATATAATTAATGCGATCGCTCCATTTGTCATTAACAGTAGACTCAAGCAATTAATGAGCAACTCCAAAGAAACTAATAAATACATTATTAATGTTTCTTCAATGGAGGGGCGATTTAACGATGTTGACAAACCCTGGCGACATCCCCACACCAATATGGCAAAGGCTGCTCTCAATCAAATGACCCGTACCTGTGCCAAAGAATACACTAAACATTGTATTTTTATGAATGCAGTAGACCCTGGATGGATTAGCTTTCAACACCCCCATCATCAAGCAAAATCCATGCAAGAAGGTGGACTTTATCCTCCCTTTGATATCAATGATGCGGCTGCACGCATTTGTGACCTAATTTATCTAGGAATTAACCAAGGTAAAACACCTTTTGCTAAATTATTCAAAGACTACACAGAAACAGATTGGTAATTTCTGGCAGTGTAGCTTAGTGGTAGAGCGTCCGTTTGCCAGACGGAAGACAACCGTTCGATTCGGTTCGCTGTCCCAGCAACGTAGTTCAAACAGTAGAATTCCTTGGAGTACACCAGGAGATACGGGTGCAATTCCCGTCGTTGCCTTTTAATCAAAAATCTCAAATCTAAAATTGGTATGACCCCGCAAAACCCAATCTGCTTCAAGATATTCTGATCGATTGACAACTAAGTTTTTTGAGAGTGTCTTTAAAAGATGTTTGAAAAGTCCTCTGATCGCTAGCAAAACGTTGTATATATCCCTAAGTACCCTGATAAATTGGGGTATTTTGATTATTGACATGATTCACGTAATGTGTTAATAATAATAGTTTGTGGAAACTTTACTTCTTAATATAAGCTCTTGGCTAACGTCATTGTCATAGGTGCCCAATGGGGCGATGAAGGAAAAGGTAAAATAACTGACTTACTCAGCCGTTCCGCAGATGTTGTGGTGCGTTACCAAGGGGGTGTCAATGCTGGACACACGATTGTAGTCAAAGGTCAGACCTTTAAACTGCACTTGATTCCCTCTGGAATTTTGTATCCAAATACCGATTGCATTATCGGTTGTGGAACAGTCATCGATCCACAGATTTTGATCGCAGAACTCGACCAACTAAAAGAGTTAAATATTTCCACTGACCACCTGCTGATATCTGAGACAGCCCACGTAACGATGCCTTATCATCGATTGATTGACCAGGCATCTGAAGAACGACGGGGAAGCTATAAGATCGGCACAACAGGTCGGGGCATTGGGCCGACTTATGCTGACAAATCTGAACGTACAGGCATTCGGGTTTTAGACTTGATGAACCCTGATGGGCTGCGCGAGCAGCTGGAGTGGACGATTAATTATAAAAACGTCATTTTAGAAAAGCTTTACAATTTGCCACCTCTAGATCCACAAGAGGTGATTGAGCAATATTTGGGCTATGCAGAACGCTTGCGACCTCACGTTGTTGATACATCGTTGAAAATATCCGATGCGATTCAACGACGACGCAATATTTTGTTTGAAGGCGCACAAGGTACGCTCCTAGACTTAGATCATGGAACTTATCCTTATGTCACCTCCTCTAACCCTGTCGCGGGTGGGGCTTGTGTTGGTACTGGGGTAGGGCCGACAATGATTGACCGGGTAATTGGGGTGTCAAAAGCCTATACAACCCGTGTCGGAGAGGGGCCATTTCCGACTGAATTAGATGGCGAGTTGGGAGAATTGTTGTGCGATCGCGGTGCGGAATTTGGCACAACCACCGGACGCAAACGGCGCTGTGGCTGGTTTGATGCGGTCATCGGTCGCTATGCCGTGCGGATTAACGGTATGGATTGTATGGCGCTGACCAAACTAGATGTTCTTGATGAATTAGAAGAAATCAAAGTTTGTGTCGCTTATGACATAGATGGCGATCGCAGCGAACACTTCCCCACCAGCTCTCGTCAATTTGCTAGATGTCGTCCCATCTACAAAACCTTGCCAGGGTGGAAAGTGTCAACAACTAACTGTCGCACCCTAGAAGACTTGCCACAAGCAGCATTGGATTATCTGAAATTCTTAGCCGAATTGATGGAAGTTCCGATCGCGATCGTCTCATTAGGAGCCAGCCGCGATCAAACCATAATCGTAGAAGACCCGATCCACGGCCCCAAACGCGCTTTATTGCACCCCGACGGTACACCTGCTACCCTACTTAGTGCGTAAATTTAGTCATTAGTCATTTGTCATTGGTCATTAGCAAATGACTAATGACAAAGGACAAAGGACAACTGACAACTGACAAAGGACAACTTTTATGGCTATTACAGTCGAATCTCAAAAACGTCCAGAAGGCAGCAAGCCAAAAGCTTTGCGCCGTGCTGGATTGATACCTGCCAATTTGTATGGTCATAAGGGTACAGAATCCATTTCTTTGACCATTGAAGCCAAAACTGTTGAGCGTTTGCTCAAAAGAGCTTCCGTCAACAACACCTTGATTGAGTTGAATGTTGCTGATGCACCTTGGCGCGGTAAAACCTTGCTGCGGGAACTTCAGATTCACCCCGCAAAAGGTACGCCTTACCACCTCAGCTTTTTCGCAGTTGCTGGCCACGGCGACACAACTGTAGAAGTACCACTGCGTTTTGTGGGAACTGCTGTTGGTGTAAAACAAGAAGGTGGTTTTTTAGACACTGTTATCACTGAGTTACAAGTGAGCTGTGCGCCGGAAAACATCCCCGAAATAATTGAAATTGATGTCTCTAACCTGCAAATCGGAGACAGCTTGCGTATTCACGAGCTAGTCTTGCCTCAAGGTGTCACAGTTCTTGGTGATACGGAGCGAGTCGTAGTTAGCGTTTCGCAGCCGCAAATCAGTGCTGCTGCTGAGGATGAAGCTGAATCAGCGAGTGAAACAACCTCTGAAGCTACGTAAGTGTGTAATAATTTTTGATGTTAGCCAGGGGGAAACTCCTGGTTTTTTTGTATTTGAACCTGCACAAAGAGATGATATCATCTCCGCTAAATTACCCTTAATTCCCTCGGAACCCCACCCCGCCAACGCTACGCTTTGTCTCCCCTCCCCGCTTGCGGGGCTACGGTGTACACACAAGTCTGAAATAGCTGAAAAACCCAAGGTTTTACCCCACCCTAACCCTGCCCTTGTAAAGGGGAGGGAACTAGATTCTCCTGTTTCCCCCCAATACATCGGGGGGATTAAGGGGGGTAATGTGACTTGTGTGTACACCGTAGGCTTGCGGGGAGGGGTTAGGGGTGGGGTGTTTTTATTATGGTCAATTCGACGACATGATATGACAGAAGTATAGCAGGAGGCAGAAGGCAGTCTTGCTGGAGGCAGGAGGTAGAACTATTATTATTCCTAGCATTCACGCTTGTCATTATGTCCTAACCTAACGTCAGTTCGATGAACCTCTCCCCAACCCCTCTCCGGCGCGGAAAGGGGCAGAAATATTCTTAGTTGACAACGAGAAAATTATGGTTTCAAAGCCTCTCTCCCTGCGGGGGAGAGGTTTGGAAGTGGGGTTTTTTAGATCCGTCGAATTCACGTTAACCTATGTGACTACGGCTATAATACCAATTCAACATTCAACCCAATCTACGCAGTTTATGGCTTTAGCCTAAGAGGTTGTTTGAAAAGTGGTTGGCTGTGATTTTAGGCACTAACCGATCCCCCCCTAGCCCACGCCAGTCGCTCATGGGGGAAACCCCCAAGACCGCGCTGGCTCCCCTTAAAAAGGGAGGAACCGGAATCAAAGTCCCCCAATTTATCGGGGGATTTAGGGGGATCTAGAACGTTTTGTTACCGAGAAGAAAACTTTTCAAACATCCTCTAATGCACTTAATTACGAATTACTTTAACGTGCATCACCAATCAAGACAAATGGCGACCAATAATAAGGATGGTCTTTAATTAGCTTCAACTTAGCTTGTTGCAAAGCTTCTCCTTTGGTCATACCTTGCTTGAGGTTTTGATAAAATTGAATCATCAATTGCTGAGTCGCTTCATCATCAACCGCCCATAAACTTGCCATCACAGCTTTAGCACCAGCACGCTCAAATATATAAGCAACTCCTGCAAGTCCTGTGCTAGCATCATTCAAATTAGTGTCTACAGCAGTTTGACAGGCACTAAGAGTAATCAGTTGTGTGCCTTGTAGCCCTAAAAGAGCAGCATTGGCAATGTCTAAGGGTTTATCAGCAAATAGTAATGTATTATTTTTTAACTTGACTTTTTTGCAATCTTCGGTTTTGAAACAGCCGTGAGTTGCTAAATGCAAAAAGTCAAAGCGCAATGCTTGGGATCTAAACTTTTCTAGGGTAGCTTCATTGTGGATATAAATTTCACTGTCTGGCAGTATTTCCTTAATACTTCTGACTTCTGCCTCTGCACCTGGGAGATTTTGCGGGTCACTGGGTACTGGATTACCAAATGCTAAAACAGCTTGTAGTTTGGGGGGTACGGCATTTTGCACACCTGGAGATTTTAGGGAATTATTGGAAATGCGAGTGAGATAGTTGACAGGATATTTCTCGATCAGAAATTGGTTGGTTTTACTGTCGGAAAGAGTTTCAAAAGGTAAATGGCGCAGTTGACCAGTAGCAATAATACTTAGTTCTTTGGGGGATAAAGCTTTAATTTTGTCTTCTATAGGACGAATAAGAATATCATAAAGTTTGCCGCCAGTTTCACGGTAGTTAGAATTACTTTCATCTTGTATTTCTTTCAAGTATTGGGTGAGAAGTTTATTAAATTCAGTGGGGTCAATAGATTTTTTTATAACGCTCAACTCGCCTTTTGTGAAGATAAAAATTGCGACGTTATTAGGCATATCTATGATATTAGTCAGCAAGACAGGTTGAACTACAACCGTTCCTGCGGGTATGGAGGATGTCAGGTTTTTAATATCTGCGGGTGTAGTTTCAAATAGTTCTGCCACTTCAGGAAAACGGCGAGAGATATTTTCGGCTTGTGAGTAAACTTGTGCTTCTAATTGCCGAATTTGCTGGGGTAGGCTTTCGGAGCGATCGCTTTGCAGTTGTTGTCGCAGGGATTCTAATTGTTGATTTTTTTTACTCCAGTTATCAAGAGCTTTCTGTGCTTTTGGGTTGATAACTTTGGCATTAATCAGGCGAGTATAATCAGCAAGGTCGGCTGTAGTGAATAGGTTAACCCATTCAAAGGCTTGAGCATATTTTTTTTGATTAATCAGGACATCGACTAAAGCAATTGCACTTCCACCGTTTTGCTGTAAAAACTTTTGGCGATTTTCTCGTTGCAAACCCCGGCGCATTTCTAAGCTGATTTTGAGAGATTGCTCTAAATTAGTAATGCCTTGGGTTGGTCGATTTGTACTTTGGAAGAGTACACCAATATTACCTAAAGTGACAGCTTCACCTGTGCGATTGCCCACAGCACGCCAAAAGGGCAGAGCTTGGTTGTAAAAATCGAGTGCTTTTTGCTTTTCTCCTAAATCGTCGTAGACTCCACCGATGTTATTGAGTGTAGTCGCAACACC